>JAPUFZ010000079.1 GCA_027293245.1 Gammaproteobacteria bacterium | reverse complement strand
ACAATCTTAGTGAAGCCGATCTGGATACCGTGTTTAACACCGGGTCGATGTTCGGTGTCGACGAAGCACCCCTCAGAGAGATCATCGATCGGCTGGAAAAAACCTACTGCGGCACGCTCGCCTCGGAGTATATGTACATCGAAGACCTGGCGCAGAAGAGATGGGTTCAGGAACATCTCGAGACCAGCCTGTCCACACCTGACTTCAAGGAAGGACGTAAGAACAGGATACTGGACCGGATTATCGCGGCGGAAAATCTGGAAAAATATCTGCATACTCGATACATTGGCCAAAAGCGATTTTCGCTCGAAGGCGGCGAATCCCTGATCCCGTTAATTGATCGAATCATTCAGGAGGTGGGTGCTACCAATACGCACGAGGTAGTAATCGGCATGGCCCATCGCGGGCGTTTAAATATGCTGACCAATATATTCGGTAAAATGCCGGCGGACCTGTTCGACGAATTTGAAGGCAATGTTGACTGGGACGAGCGTTCCAATTATGACGTCAAATACCACCAGGGATTTTCATCGGATATTTATACCGACTCGGGACCGATGCACCTGGCACTGGCATTCAATCCCTCGCACCTGGAAATAGTCGACCCCGTGGTCGAAGGTTCGGTGCGAGCTCGCCAGCGCCGATTCAAGGATCGTACAACCAGTGACGTATTACCGGTTTTGATCCATGGCGATGCCGCGTTTGCGGGCCAGGGTGTGGTGATGGAGACCTTTACCATGTGTAAGACCCGTGGTTATAAGACCGGGGGTACGATACATATTATTGTCAATAACCAGATCGGCTTTACTACCAGTAATCCCAGGGACGTACGTTCGTCGCTGTATTGCACCGAAATTGCACGAATGATTCAGGCGCCGATTTTCCATGTAAACGGTGATGACCCGGAAGCCTGTGTTTTCATTGCGGAACTGGCGGTTAAATTTCGCGAATCCTTTCAGCAGGACGTGGTCATCGACATGATTTGTTACCGGCGTTACGGCCATAACGAAGCCGATGAACCGGCTGTCACCCAACCCCTGATGTATGAGGCTATCCGCAATCACCCACGACTGGTGGATTTGCATTCACAGAGGTTGATCGACCAGGGCTTTACCACACGCGAAACCGTAGATACGATGATTGCCGATTATCGTAAAGCGGTTGAGCAGGGTGGTGGTGTCGCATTAAACGTGATTTCTGGCCTCGAGCCACTGTCTGCCAGGGACTGGGTGGGACTCGACGCGGGTGATATTAACGTCAATCTCGATACCCAGGTCAGTGCCGAAACCATCCAACGCCTGGGTAACAAGATGATGACCTTGCCGGATGGGTTTCAATTACACCACCGGGTTAAAAAGATAGTGGAAAATCGGCAGAAAATGCTCGACGGAGAAATTTATTGCGATTGGGGTTTCGCCGAGATTATGGCCTACGCCTGTTTGCTGGATAAAAATTACTCGATTCGCCTGTCGGGTCAGGACTGTGAGCGGGGAACGTTTTTTCATCGCCACGCGGCATTTCACCACCAGGATACCGGCGAGGTTTACAAGCCGCTAAAGCATCTGGATGATAACCAGCCAAGATTCGAGGTAATCAACTCATTTCTCTCCGAAGAAGCGGTTCTGGGTTTTGAGTATGGCTATTCTTCAACCGATCCTAACACCCTGGTAATCTGGGAAGCCCAGTTCGGTGATTTTGCCAATGGCGCCCAGGTAGTCATCGATCAGTTTATCAGCTCAGGTGAAATAAAATGGGGGCGTTTGTGTAGCCTGGTGATGTTATTGCCACACGGATATGAAGGGCAGGGACCCGAGCATTCATCGGCAAGACTTGAGCGCTACCTGCAGCTCTGTGCTCAGCACAACATGCGAGTCGTGTTTCCCACAACACCGGCGCAGATATTCCACCTGTTACAGAGTCAAATGACCAGCGGATATCGAAAACCCCTGATCGTCATGAGCCCCAAGAGTCTGCTGCGGCACGAAGCCGCGGTATCGCCAATCAGCTCACTGAGCGATGGGGAATTCCAGAAAATTATTCCTGAAACCGACGATCTCGATCCTGCCAAGGTTAAACGCTTAATTATGTGCTGCGGTAAAATTTACTATAAATTGCACGAAGTGCGTCAGCAACAATACGATCTCAGTACTGCGATCGTGCGTGTCGAGCAACTCTATCCTTTTCCACGGGTCGATTTAAAAAATATACGCGACCAGTATCCTAAACTGGAGAATGTAGTCTGGTGCCAGGATGAACCACGCAATCAGGGTGCCTGGCGTGAATACAAGAGCCGGTTGAATGAAACCTTTGCACCGCTAAGGGTTCAATACTCGGGTCGCAATTCATCGGCCTCATCGGCGGCCGGATACATGGCATTGCACCTGGAACAGGAAACCAGGCTGGTGAAGGATGCATTCGAATTAGAGAACTCATTTGGATTAGAATAATCGATGAGCAAGCCCTGATATATTTGTCGCAATAATAAGATTGGAGCACATCATGCTGGTTGAACTAAAAGTCCCTGTATTACCTGAATCGGTTACCGAGGGCACGCTCGGTGAGTGGCACAAAAAAATTGGTGATACGGTTGTCGCTGACGAAATTGTGGTCGATCTGGAAACCGACAAGGTGGTACTGGAAATTGTCGCGACCGGCGCCGGGGTCCTCGAATCCATTGCTTATGAAACCGGCGACACGGTCAAAAACGATGATGTCCTGGGTGTAATCAATACCGAGACCACTGTTGCTCCTGAAGCTAAAGCCGGCGAGTCCGAAAGCGCAACGACATCGAACAAGGCCAGCCCGTCGGTTAGAAAGTTAATCAATGAAAGCGATCTTGAAATCGACGATATCAAGGCCAGTGGTAAAAAAGGCCAGGTTCTAAAAGCAGATGTAGAGAAACATTTACAGGCAAGTGCTAAAGCGCCTGGAGCTTCGCCTCCCGCCGCCCCCGTACCGACCGTTACCGCAAGCCAGGAAGCTGTCGTGGCTGGCAGGAACGATCGGCGTGTGCCGATGAGTCGGCTGCGGGCAAAAATTGCCGAACGCCTGAAACAGGCCCAGAATACTGCCGCCATGTTGACGACTTTCAATGAGGTCAATTTGAAGCCATTGATGGATACTCGTGCGAAATACAGGGATGCTTTCGAAAAAACGCATGGGGTAAAACTGGGTATGATGTCATTTTTCACCAGGGCGTCGGTCGAAGCACTGAAGCGGTTCCCTGCAGTAAACGCCTCTATTGACGGTGCTGATATCGTTTACCATGATTATTTTGATATTGGTATTGCGGTTAGTTCGAATCGTGGTCTGGTTGTACCAGTGCTGCGCGATGCCGACCAGTTGAGTTACGCAGAAATAGAAAAATCGATTCGTTCTCTGGGTGAACGGGCACAGTCGGGCAAGCT
Organism: Gammaproteobacteria bacterium; assembly: GCA_027293245.1. Taxonomy (GTDB): domain Bacteria; phylum Pseudomonadota; class Gammaproteobacteria. The sequence goes on along the minus strand of JAPUFZ010000079.1, from coordinate 15,137 downwards.
CGGAATTGATGAGCTTAGCGGAGGTACTTTCAGTATTACTAACGGTGGAATATTCGGTTCCATGTTATCGACACCCATATTGAATCCACCGCAAAGTGCCATTCTGGGCATGCATTCTATTATGCAGCGACCGGTAGTTATTGATGGTGAAATTGTCATTCGACCAATGATGTATCTGGCGCTAACCTACGATCATCGAATAGTCGATGGCAAGGAGGCAGTGCAATGCCTGGTGGCGATTAAAAATGTACTGGAAGATCCGACGCGTTTATTGCTGGGAATATAGAGAAACAGGTCTGTAGTCAGGAATGGAACACATTTCTTGTGCTGAGCTGACTTTTTTCTGCGGATATAGCAGTCGATCCAACCAGCGTTATGGTTCCGGTCTCAATTTCGTAATTCAGCATAGTCCCGTCAATTTCCCTTACCCGGTTGCCACTGCGATCGACAAATATGAACAGGCTGTTATCTTCAGAGCGCCAGGTTAGTTTGGCCAGTTCACTCGAATTATCCTGTTTAACTTCGATCCAGTCACCCAGTTTTATTTTATCGGCCACACTCTCAACGGGCTTCTCAATTATTTCCTCATTGACCTCAGGATTCAGCGCCTCGCGCATTTCATCGGTTAACTGATAAATGCCTGTTTTCATCATAGAAGAGAAGTCGTCGATTTCGTCGATCATCTTTTCCTTGGAACTTGCTGGGGACGCTATTGCTGGAGTTTCGACTGGAGTGGTTTTCTCGACTGGTTTCTCCTCTCTTCCAGCCCTGGCAAGCTCGATATTATTTTCACCCTGCTGAATCACTTCTTTTTGTTCAAGTTTCAAATACTCATCCAGGGAATTTTGCAGGTGTGCCGACAGCTTCAGTGAATGCATGCCCCGCACCAGGGATTTACTGACATGCGGAAGCGTCGCCAGGAGTTTCTGTTGATCCTTTTCAGTTGTTTTCGGAACCAGTGACCAGACCTGGGTTTTGGCCATCTGCACTGTTTTTATCCAGGCGCTTGATTTCAAACCGTCAGTCAATGCAATTTGCAGCAATAGCGGAGACCAAACCTTGTCGAAAAGTATCGATGGTTTGTTTAGTGCCTGTAAAGGAACGGTAATTTCTCGCATCATCGCCAGCACAATTTGGGTGGTTTTGGTGACTTCGGCCGCTTTTACTGCTGGCTTATTTTCTTCCACAGGCCCTGACCGTTCGTTGATATGGTTGGTGTATAAATCGAGTAAAACCTCGAAACTATCGAAATTTACCACCTCAGAACTGATAATTTCATTAATGCCCTCGCGCAGAACATCTTCACCACTGCGCTCGCCATTGCCAGAAATAGCCAGCCCAACCTCGGTTTTGAAAACTTTATCCAGTAATAATCGTGCAGGGTTGCTCGAGTGATCGAGAAATCCACCTTCCTGCACCGCAGACATCAGGATATAAACCTGTAACCTGGCGAGCTGGACCTTTATCGGCTCGGGTAATTCTTTATCGTTAAAGATCAAACTGTAGAGCACCAGCAGATGATCAATTTCCTTGTCTATTACGGATATCTGCAGTGCGGATAGCCTTAGCTTGAGTTCCACGAACACATTGTCGAATGATGACGAATTAGATCGTGAATTGTCTTTAAATTTGTCTAACAGGCACAATAATTCAAGATTTCGGGATATCGACAAGGATTCAGAAGCTGTACTCTCGCTTAAACCGGTCGACAGGCGAGAATTTGAACCAACCGGCTTCAACTCAGACATGGTGATTCCCCAAACGCTTGAGCGCCAGGGTATACCTGTGCCAGCGACTGCTGCCAGAGTTAGTGTTGCACGAGTTAGACAGACAGTTCATTAGATTGATCTGAACGGTTTATTCCAGGCCTTTACTATAAACCAAAAAGACCCCGGATATTTGCGACTATTGTCATATAAACGAATGTTAGAATAAACATTATAACGGATGATGGTATATTTCGCCTGAGCTCGACCGGATTCCTAATTCAACCTACCCACTATGTGTTTTCTATGGCATTGATAAAACAGACCAGATCAGTAGTTTTACTGATATTTCTGATCGTATTTTCTGCCGCTGTGCTAGCTCAACTAGACCCTGAAATCCTTAAACAAATTGGATTTTCTGAAGCACTGCTGAGCAAAAATGAAAAAATCATTTCGCGCCGCCACGAGTTTACGCTGGCCGAATTAAAGGAATTAGTGCAATCCGCCAATAGGGTCAGGTCCCAGGCCAAAGCCTGCATAGCCTCCAATGAGTCCAGCATTGAAAAGATAATTACGGATATCGAGCAGCTGGGGGAGGTGATTGAACCCGAAAGCAAGGAGGTCACTAAAAAACGCAATAGTCTAGACCAAAAAAAGCAAAAACACGAAACCCAACTGGCCACCTGTCGTCTGCTGCAGTTGCGCAGTAACCAGCTAATTGAAGCCACTCAGAAAAAAGAACAGGAACTGATAGCGTCAGAGTTACTCAGTCGTAACAAAACCCTGTTGCAACATGTCAAGGACAACTTCACTAACCCGGGCGAAGGATTCTACTCACTAGTAGATTTTGTAGTTTCCTCGTCGGGTCTGGAAATTGTTTATAAAAATCGATATCTGCTGTCGATGTTCATCGTTGCTTCGGTACTCGGGACCTGGTTACTACAAAAGCTCTGCAGTATTGCGATCACCAAAAACAGTAAAAAACCACCTCGCAGTTTCGCCGGGAAAATATTTTATTCAATCTTAACCGCTTCTTCGCGCTACATGCTGGCGTTATTGCTGAGTGCGTTCTTTGCGATTTACTTTCTCTATTTTGGCCTGGCAAATCATCAATTCCCATTCGTCGCACTGGTGAGCATTGGCCTGTTCCTGTACGTGTTACTGACTCTGATATTGCGGGTTTTTCTGAACCCGATAAATCCAGCCAGTCCAGTAACGAGCTTGCCTAAAAATGTGGCAGTCAAGCTCGACCGGCGTCTTAGCCTGCTGGCCAAATTATTATTTATCGGCTTCCTGCTTTTTGCCGCCGATAATCTACACGATTTTCCGGATGCGGTTACCGGCATTCTACGCAATATCTACATCACACTGGTAATACTGAACCTGTGTTGGGCCTTCTGGTTGCTCGGTTATATCAAGGGCCTCGGTAATAAGCATGTGTTGCGCCTGGTCATCATACTCACCTTATTAACTGGAATGTTTGCCGATTGGGCAGGCTATAACAATCTCTCCGTCTTTATTGTGGTGGGGATTTCCGGGTCAGTTATGGCATGGGTTATCACGCATTTCATCATCATTTTGTGGACCGAATTCTTCAATAGCCTCGACGATGGAGTATTTGCCTGGCAACGCTCTTTACGGCGTAAATTGGGTGTGGAACCGGGTGAGTATCTTCCCGGATCGACCTGGTTCAGATTTTTATTCGTCATTGTTGTCTGGTCACTATTCGCGATCGTGATGCTGAAAATCTGGGGAATGCCTGATAAAGATATGCTGCAAATCAGGGCCTACGCGATCGAGGGATTTGATCTAGGTCCAATTCGCATAGTACCTTCCAAGATTGTTCTCGCGTTGCTGGTATTTGCGATACTACTTGCGCTGGTTGGCTGGATAGAGCGGCAGCTTCAGAAAAACTGGTTGAGTCGCTCGCGAATGGACCGAGGCAGCAAGGAGTCGCTGATTAAGTTGACGGGTTATATTGGCATCGTGTTTGCCTTTCTGGTTGGAGTGTCGGTCGCTGGGGTCGAGCTGGCAAATCTGGCATTAATCGCCGGCGCCTTATCGGTCGGTATTGGTTTTGGCCTGCAAAACGTGGTGAACAACTTTGTCTCCGGCATCGTCCTGTTATTCGAACGCCCGATAAAAACCGGCGACTGGATAATGGTCGGACTGACCCAGGGTTACGTCAAAAAAATCAACCTGCGCTCGACCGTGATACAAACCTTCGAGCGTGCCGATGTGATCGTTCCCAATGCCGAAATCATTGGCAACCAGGTGACCAACATGATGTTGAAAGACACGGTTGGTCGAGTCAAGGTACCCATTGGGGTTGCTTATGGTACCGACCCCCGGCAGGTAGAAAAGATCTTGCTGGAGATTGCGCTCGCGCACCCGAAGGTCGTCAGTCGTAGTTCGACAGTAGGCCAGCCCTGGGTCGCATTCAGGGAATTTGGCGATAGTTCCATGTTATTTGAGCTGCGCTGCTTTATATCTGATATCGACTACTACACGAGGGTGTTAAGCGAAATTAATTTCGCTATAGTGGAAGCCTTTAAGGAAGCCGGGATTGTCATTCCATTCCCGCAACGCGATATTCATTTGATATCAGGCGAACTGCCAGACAAGAATGGAAAAAAGTAGACCACGACGTCGATTGTGACCGACGGATTTCGAGATAGCCAACCTATATTAAGAACCGCAGGAATACCTTCATTGAAGCTTTTTATTACCGGCCATAAAGGTTTCGAAACCCTGTTATTCCACGAAATTCGTGCAATCCTGCGCGATCGGGAGGCACGAATTACTAAACGTTACGGTGGCGTCGAAGTCCTTGGTGGTATCGAATGCGCCTACCGGTTATGCCTTTATTCCAGGCTCTCGAACCGTGTGTTTTGTGAGCTTAAGCAATTCAAAGTCGAGCATGAGGAGCAGCTGTACCAGGCCATACAGGCGCTGGACTGGAGCGAACACCTGAGCGCTAGTCATAGTTTTGCTGTATCGGCAACCCTGTCACGCTCCAATATGGATCATAGCCATTATGCGTCCCTGAAGGTCAAAGATGCGATTGTCGATCAATTTCGCGAGCGAGTTAATAGTCGGCCCTCGGTTGAAAAGCAGCGTCCCGATATTCATATCCATCTCAATATCCATCGCAACCAGGCCAGCTTAAGCCTGGATCTGTCGGGCGAAAGCCTGCACCGGCGCGGCTACCGGAGTCAGCATTCCGGCGCACCGTTAAAGGAACACCTGGCGGCATCTATTATTGCCCATGCGGGCTGGACCCGGAAAGCTGCAACAACCCACCGATTTATCGATCCCATGTGTGGTTCCGGTACCTTCGCGATCGAGGCAGCGATGATCGCGGCCAATATCGCGCCGGGACTCGATCGTAATTACTTCGGATTTTTAAAATGGTTGCAACACGATGTTGAGCTCTGGCAGCAATGCCTGCAAGAGGCAGAAAGTCAGGTTGATAGTTCAGCAAAACTACTTATTTTAGCGAATGACTACGACAGCAAGGCGATCGCAATAGCGCGAGCCAATGCGGCTCGCGCCGGGGTCGAGGAATTGATTCAGTTTTCTCATCAGGATATTGCTAATTTACAGTTCGAAGCGAACCAGCGGCCCGCTGTTATAGTCTGTAATCCGCCTTATGGAGAACGTCTGCAGAGCGAACAGGGGCTTGCATCACTATACAGCGAGATGGGTAATAGTCTGCGACAATTTGCGCCCGCCAGTGTACATATCATTTCCGCCAATCCGGATTTGCTCCATCGATTACGCTTGAAACGAGTATCAAAGAAAGCGATAAAAAACGGCCCCATCGATTGTGTGCTGGCCAGTCTGGAAATCGAACTGGAAACGACTCCCCGCAAACCCGCGTCCGAAACCAGGCCTGCTGAATCAGGTACTGGTAAAATTCGCGATGCCCAGCGCGAATCTGTGACTCCACTAATCAACCGATTACAGAAAAATGCCAGACACCTGCGACGCTGGGCCAGGCGCAATGAAGTTAGTTGCTACCGGCTTTACGATGCTGATTTACCCGAATTTAGCTTCGCTCTCGATGTATATCAGAGTGAAATCTCACCGTCCCTGTACTGGTATCATATGCAGGAGTACCAGGCGCCCAGGACCATCGAAGCAGATAAAGCCGAAAGTCGAATCGAACTAGCCAGGCGGGCGGTCAAACAGGTATTTGAACTCGATGATTCGTTGCTTTACTGTAAGACTCGCAGGCGTCAGCGCGGCAAGCGGCAGCACCAGAAACAGGATAGCCAGGGCGAATTGTTTCAAATCAGGGAAGGGCAGGCCTCTTTATTGGTGAATTTGAGCGACTATCTTGATTCGGGCCTGTTTCTCGATCATCGCATTATTCGCCAACAGGTGTTTGATACAGCGAAGGGGAAAACGTTGCTCAACCTGTTTTGCTATACCGCTTCAGTGGGTGTGCAGGCAGCCCTGGGGGGTGCCAGCCTGATCATCAATATCGATATGTCTCCAGCCTATTTGAGTTGGGCCAGGGAAAATCATTTAATTAATGCGCTCGATGATGAGACCAGGTACCAGTTTCTACGGGCGGACGTCCTGGAACTGCTCGAAAAACCCAAAACTTATGGTATCGACCGGTGTTTTGACCTGATCTTTCTTGATCCGCCATCCTTCTCAAATTCGAGCAAAATGCAACAAACCCTGGTTTTGCAGCGTGATCATGAGCGTTTGATTGAGCAATCCATGGGCCTGTTGGCAAGCGACGGGTTGTTGCTATTTTCTACCAACAAAAAAGGTTTCAAACTATCTGATTCTCTGTCGTCCCGATATACAATAAAGGACATCACCCGGGATACTATTCCTGAAGATTTTAAACGCAGGTCGGGAATTCACCATTGTTGGGAAATACACCACCGTGAAAAACTATGAGCATGCGGCCTGATACTGATAATTACTTCGAACTATTCGTTCATGATATCCCGTTGATGGATGTACGCGCGCCGGTTGAATATGACAAGGGTGCTTTCCCCTGTGCTGCCAATATTCCACTGCTGGACGATAGTCAACGTGCGCAAATTGGCATTCGATACAAGCATGCCGGCCAGCAGGAAGCGATCGAGTTGGGTCTGCAATTAGCAACACCCAAGATTCGTGCGCAGAGAATGAAGGCCTGGAAAGAATTTTGCCGCCAGAATCCGCAAGGATATCTTTATTGTTTCAGGGGAGGCTTACGTTCACGCACCACACAAGGCTGGATTCGTGAGCAGGGCATAGAGTTTCCACTGATCAAGGGAGGATACAAGGCGATGCGTCGATATCTTATCGACGAACTCGAGACCAGCGTCGAGCGTGTGCCATTGGTTATCGTCAGTGGACTCACCGGTAGCGGCAAGACGCGTATATTACGGCAGATATCGCATCATATCGATTTCGAAGCCATTGCCAATCACCGTGGATCGGCTTTTGGTCGTAATACCAGCGATACGCAGCCGAGCGTGATTGACTGGGAAAACAGAGTTTCGATTGAGTTTTTGAAACATCGCTGTCGATACCCCGGCAAACCAGTATTCGTTGAAGACGAAAGCCGGCGTATCGGAAGAATTTGCATGCCGGAATACCTTTACCAGAAAATGCAGGCGGCGCCACGGGCGATACTGGAAGTCGATGTCGATGCCCGAATCCGCCTGATCAGTGAAGACTATATACTGGATGCCTGGCCGCAGTACCAGGCGGCTTATGCTGACAATGCTGAAATCGAATTCAGACGATTCGTGCTGGAAAATTTAACCCGTATTCAGAGGCGTCTCGGCGGCGAAAAATATAAAATAGTTAGTCAATGCTTCGAAAGCGCGTTAAAAGATTTCTTCGCCAGTAACCGCGTTACTGGATTCAACGAAGGCATCAGGATTTTACTAACCGATTACTACGATCCGATGTATCGATACCAACTCGCCAACAAATCGGCGCCGATTATTTTTGAAGGCCCCGAGCATGAGTACCTGGAATGGGCTGAAGCTTACCTGTCGACCTGATCGACTTGATCAGCGGGTTAATTGCTGTATTCGCTAGATTCATGTCAGGATAAACGATTATATCAATACTCTTTATGCGGGAGCCGGTTTAACCCACGTCGGTTGTCCCGATTTTCGATATAGACGATCAGAAAACCGCTGAAGATAATGAATCCACTACCGGCAATTGATATCCAGTCTGGCCAGTCGCCCCAGAGATAGTAGCCGAGGATTAACGCGAAGGGCAGGGACGTGTATTCAAAGGGTGAAACTACCGAAGCCTGTCCGAGCCGATAAGCCTGCGATAACAAATAACCCCCGATAGCAACGATCAGACCACAGATTGCCAGCAGCGCAAAATCTGCCGGAACTGGCACCGTCCAGGGACGTAGCAGAAAGTCGAAAGTCGGGTTGTCAATATTATTATAACGACCATCGCCAATGCTCAGACCAATTACTGAACTGATCACAATAAATGCGAATTGAATGTAAAATGTGAGGGTACCGGCTTTTTCCTGCATGCCAAGTTTTCGCGTCAGCATTTGCATTAGCGCATAGCATAATGCGGCCAGGATTGGCAATAAACTGGTTAATGTGAAAACTTCGGCGCCAGGCCTGAGCATGATTAGGACGCCGCCAAAACCAACCAGAATTACCAACCACCTCATTGCTCCGACTTTTTCTCCAAGGACGGGTTGCGACAAGATACAGATAAACAGTGGCGCGACGAAAAACAGTGCGACAGTTTCGGCAAACGCTAAAGTCGCGAGACCGAGAAAGAAAAACATGTTCGCCAGTACCAGTAGTGAGCCACGCAAAAAATGGAGTAGGGGCCGCCGTGTTTTGAGCGTCTTCAAACCACCTTCGAGATGAATAATGACAAATACCAATAGCATTGCAAACAAAGAACGAAACAGCATAATTTCATGTAAGGCATAAATCGGGCTAAGCCATTTTATGATCGAATCACTTGCAGAAAGAAATACCACAGCGCTAACCAGGCATAGAATGCCCTGTGAGTTGAGGCTCAAGGACCGTAGGTACTTCATTCTGGATAACCGGGAAAATACGCAGGCGCATGGTGGCATAAATCCATTACTGGTTATAGATAGTTTTAGGCACTGTTAAAAAAATGGTTCTCGCGAAGGCGCAGAGCATCAATATGTACAAACATACAAACCTTGGTCGTATGGTTGTGATACCAAAAGAAAACTGGCATCCTGTTTCGGTAAATAATCAAAAAAAGTAAAATTGAGTGAGTCGTAGTCAATGAAGAAAAAGCTGGTTCTGGTCGGGATAATTGCCGCAATAGTGACACTATTTTTCATCTTTGATCTCGGCCAGTACCTGACCCTGGAATTCATCAAGGCACAGCAAGAACAGGTTGAGACGCTTTATGCTGAAAACCGGCTAGCCACCCTGTTAATATTTTTCATTGTCTATGTGCTGGTTACCGGTGCATCACTACCGGGTGCAGCGGTTATGTCACTCGCAGCGGGCGCTATATTCGGATTGTTAACCGGTGTGATCCTGATTTCATTCGCCAGTACCATAGGGGCATCGATAGCCTTCATGATTTCACGTTATCTGTTTCGAGATACCGTAGAAGCCAGATTTGGTAGTTCCCTGAAATCGATCAATGCGGGCATAGCGAGGGATGGTGCGTTTTACCTGTTTGCGTTGCGACTGGTACCGGCTTTTCCGTTTTTCGTTATCAACCTGGTCATGGGACTGACCAAAATTAAGTTAACAACTTTTTACTGGGTCAGCCAGCTGGGTATGTTTGCCGGTACCATAGTTTATATCAATGCCGGTACCCAATTGGCGCAGATTAATTCCGCCTCGGGGATATTCAGCCCCGGAATAATAGTTTCATTCGTGTTGCTGGCTTTATTACCGTTTGTTGGAAGAAAGCTGGTAACGATTTTAAAAAACCGCAAGGCCCTGTCCGGTTTCGATAAACCAGCGAGTTTTGATACTAATCTGGTCGTCATAGGCAGTGGTTCGGCTGGGCTGGTAAGCTCGTATATTGCAGCCGCGGTCAAAGCCAAAGTCACCTTGATCGAGAAGCACAAAATGGGTGGCGATTGTCTGAATACCGGTTGTGTACCTTCGAAGGCGATCATTCGTTCGGCAAAATTCATGTCGCACATTTCGCGAAGTCAGGAATTTGGGATCAAGAAGGCCAGCGCTGAATTCGAATTTGCCGAGGTAATGGAACGAGTACAAAAGGTAATTGCAAAGATCGAACCACATGATTCGGTTGAACGATATACCGGACTCGGGGTCGATGTTATCGAAGGCGAAGCGAGGATTGTTTCGCCCTGGTCGGTAGAGGTTAATGGCCGGACTATCACTACCCGAAATATTATTGTGGCGACCGGTGCGCGACCATTCATACCACCGATCGAGGGTATCGAAACGGTGCAGTACTATACCTCCGATAATTTGTGGGAGATGCGTCAACAACCACGCAAACTGGTGGTTATGGGGGGTGGTCCGATCGGTACGGAATTAACCCAGGCATTCGCACGACTGGGCATCGAGGTGACCCAGGTTGAAATGGCTGCGCGCATATTGCTACGTGAAGACCCTGAAGTTTCCGAGTTGGTTAAAAACAGACTTGAAACCGACGGTGTGAAGGTCCTGGTCAATCACATGGCCAGGCAGGTAATTCAAAAAGAGGGCAGGGATTACCTGGTAGCCGAACACCAGGGGCGGGATGTGGAAATAGAATTCGGCAGCTTAATCGTAGCCGTTGGCAGGGCCGCACATAGCAGTGGTTTTGGTCTCGAGGAGCTGGGTGTTCGTATCAATCCAAACCGTACTATCGAAGTAAACGAGTATTTACAATCCAGCATACCCACCATATATGCCTGCGGTGACGTTGCCGGACCCTATCAGTTTACCCATGTCGGCGCCCACCAGGCCTGGTTTGCCTCCGTTAATTCACTATTTGGATCGTTTAAGCGATTCAAAGTGGATTATTCGGTCATACCCTGGGCTACATTCTCTGAACCAGAAGTGGCTCGTGTAGGTCTTAACGAACTGGAGGCGGGCGAGCAAAATGTTGAATATGAGGTCACTCGCTATGGTATCGATGATCTTGACCGGGCGATCGCCGATAGTGAGGCCCATGGTTTCGTCAAGGTTTTGACCCTGCCGGGAAAGGATAAAATCCTTGGTGTCACTATCGTCGGTGAACACGCGGGTGATTTAATTGCGGAATACGTACTGGCGATGAAGCACGGGCTGGGGTTGAACAAAATTCTGGGAACTATCCATATATATCCGACCCTGGCTGAAGCCAACAAGTATGTCGCGGGAGCATGGAAGAGGGCCCATGCGCCACAAAAATTACTCGCATGGATTGCTAAATTTCACGCCTGGAGACGTGCTCAATAAAAAAAGCAACCGAGTTAGTTGACGAATACCGAATTGAATTGCTGGCCGGTTTTGACAAAGGTGGTACATTTGCTCAACCATTTCAATTTTTTCGCTCCTGCGTAAGTACAGGTGCTACGAATACCGCCCAGTAAATCCTGAATCGTAGTGGCAATTTGGCCTCGATACGGCACCAGAATTTCCCGGCCCTCTGACGATCTATATTCCTTTAAACCGCCAAAGTGTTTTTCGTTGGCAGCCTGTGAGCTCATACCATAAAATTGCACAAATTTGCGTTCCTCGATTACATCCTCCCAGCCATCGGCGAGCTTGTTGACTTCTCCAGTTTTGTAATACCTGGTGATGACCTCGCCACCGCCTTCGTCGTGACCAGCCAGCATGCCGCCGAGCATGACGTAATCGGCGCCAGCGGCAAAAGCCTTGGCGAGGTCACCAGGACAGGTGCAACCACCATCGGCAATAATATGGCCGCCCAGGCCATGGGCCGAATCAGCGCATTCAATCACGGCCGATAGCTGTGGAAAACCGACACCGGTCTGTAAACGTGTGGTGCAGACACTTCCGGGCCCGATACCAACCTTGACGATATCGGCGCCACTTAAGATCAATTCTTCGGTCATCTCACCGGTAACGACGTTACCGGCAATAATTACAATAGCGGGGAAAGAGTCTCTGAATTGTTTGATAAAATCGGAAAACCGTTCTGAATATCCATTGGCGACATCTACACAGACATACTTCAAACGCTTACCCGTGATTTTGTATACTGCATCGAATTTTTCAAAGTCCTGTTCGGTAATGCCCATCGAATAGGCAACATTTTCTAGCCGATGTGGATCGTCCCTGCTAAAAAAATCACTTAATTCTTTGGCCTGGTAATTTTTTACCAGACAGGTAAACAGGCCAAGACTGGCCAGTTTATCGGCCATTTCAAAAGTACCGACACCATCCATGTTAGACGCCATGATTGGGATTCCCCGGTAATGCGAATCGGAGTTCTGGCTGTCGAAATTGCGAAAACTGAACCTGCGGAACAATTCGACATCCTTACGGCTACCCAGAGTACTGCGTTTAGGCCTGATCAGAACGTCTTTGTAGTCGAGTTTACTATCGTCTTCAATTCTCATGGCTTAGTTTAATGGCTATAGAAATCAATCCAGCAGGACATTATCATGAATTTGGTGGTCGCAACAGGGATCAAATATCATCATAAATCCGCCGGCGAATGGTAGCAGTCGATCTGCCTGTGTCAGTCACCTGATTATAGGTAAAATTTATACCTAATGCCGGGCAAATAATGGTGATAATTATTCGGGTTGCCCGGGTGCAGGCTTGATTCGCCGCTTTGCCGGGGGTATGGTGGGCTCAGGAGCGGGTGTATCGAGTGCTGCATTTCAAGATTTGACCGCATGCTCTGGTCTCTTTGCGATTATTCTTGAATAGTTAACACTAATTTCAAAGCTGAGCGTTACGTCAACATGCCGTCTCGGCAAGCCTGGACAAGGCATTACTTCCCAATCCTGAAATATGTAGTGGCTCATTGATACGGTTTGTTGCCAGGGCGTCTCAGATTAATTGAACCGATCAAGTTTTAGCCGATCAAATGTAAGATAGACCGTATAGGTTGGAGTGTACTATAAAAAGACATTTTTAAATCAGTGACGACTTGGATGACCTTGATCGTATAAAAGTGGAGCTGGAGGCAAACGGTGTACATAAGGCTCAAATCCACGTGTTCAGTAAAGATGATACCGGTGTCGAAACCCATGATCATCTGCACAATATGGAGTCTGTTTTCAAAAATGATGTGGTTCATAGCACCATTACCGGTGCATGGATAGGCGCGGCTATCGCCACCCCGATACTCGTTGTTACCTGGTATAGTAACTGGCCTGAAACTTATACCTGGATGCCGTTTATTTTCCTGGCCATAGTGATGCTAGGATTCGGTGCCTGGGCGGGTGGACTTTATGGAATACAGGAACCGCATCAGGATTTCAAACGCTTTGAATCCCAACTGCGAGCAGGCAAACACGTGTTTATCGCTGACGTAGATGAAGAACAGGAATCCAGCCTCGATCTAGTGGTAAAGGCACATCCAGGGCTGCAGTTGGCCGGTACCGGTAAGGCAACGCCCCGGTGGGTGGTCATGTGTCAGCACAATATCAAGAAGTTTACCTCGGATACCTTTCCTTAATAAACCTGAGGGGGCTGGGATGGTGAGGGGTTCTCTGCCAGTGTGAGCACAGAATGGGGCGGCTAGCTGCGCATGTACGATCATCCCGGTAAAATTCCAGTGTTGTTAATCGACCTCGATGGCGTTATATATCAGGGAGGCAGTGCTATTGCCGGGGCAGTCGATACCATAAACTGGATTAACTCAAGAAAGATTCCGCATCTTTATGTCACCAATACCACCTCAAAATCATGCAGTTCATTGCTGGATAAAATTAACCAGCTCGGTATCAAGGTTGAAACAAAAGATATATTCACACCGATAATCGCAGCGTCACAATGGTTAACCAATCGGCGATTAAAACGTGTTGTTTTTTTTGTGACCGCAAACGCCTTGACCGAGTTCAGGGGTTTTGACCGACTGGATTGCAGGACAGCAACGTCGGTCGACGCAATTGTTATTGGAGATCTTGGCGACGAATGGAGTTATTCGAGGCTGAACCAGGCTTTTCGTCTGTTGATGGCCGAACCCAGACCGGTATTGATTGCACTTGGATTAACACGCTTTTGGCAAGCCGAGGATGGCCTGCGACTGGACGTGGCGCCTTTTGTCAAGGCACTTGAATATGCTTCTTCCAGCGAATCCGAGGTACTTGGCAAGCCGTCATTGGCTTTTTACGATTCGGCACTGGACCTGTTAAAGGCGCAAGCAAAAAATGCGATCATGATAGGGGACGATATTGTCGGCGATATCCAGGGGGCTCAAAAGGCAGGAATGCGAGCCATACTGGTAAAAACCGGAAAATACAGGGAGCGCGATTTGAAAAGTGAAGTCAGGCCCGATGCCATTCTCGAGTCGATAGCAAATCTACCTGACTGGTGGGTCGAGAATATCGCCTGAAAATACTGGCCCGTATATAGCCTGACAGGGATATTCATCAATGTGAGTGCCACCTGCGTGCAATATGCGGGCTAGTGACTGAAACTGGGATGCCAGTGAATCAGATCGACAGGCGATTAATTCAGCTCAGGTCAGGGCCCGCTCGAGATCAGCAAAAGTATTGGCCCGTGGTGACAATTCAATTTTTATTTTCAGGCGATTTTCAATCTGCGTAGATGAGAACATTCCACTAATTGCCTGGCTGCCATCGGGCTGATTTTCTGTTACCAGTACATGCTGTCGCCCGCTGGTTTTCATGGTTTCGACAATGTCTCCTACGCGTGCTCTTAGAATATCAGAAAGTTGTAGAGATTCGAGGCGACTCATCGGGGTCATGATGTCGAGGGCAGTTATTTCTTCACGTTTGCCACCATGCTCCTGGATGTATTTCAGCGGTTTTTCACCAAAAATATCATTTTAAGTTACCAGGCCAAGCAGAACTTCGTCACGCTCTGCAACGAAAAGCAGTCGTACGCCGCAGGCGATCATTTTGGTGTTAATCTCTTCGATGCTGGCGTCGGCGGTTGTAGTAAACGGTCGAATATGGCTGAAATCGGTCATCATTGAAAATGCAGCGTCATTGAGAGTAATTTCTGTCGAGCGGCCGCGCCTGTTATGGGTGATGAGTGTTCCAGACGACAGGGAACTGTAGTTCAGGGATTGATATTCTTTACTCATAATAGCTACTTCCTGATAAGTTGGCAGGTGGTACAAAATGAATATTTTGCTGGGATGTCAAAGCATTCCAGGCTGCCGGGTTAGCTGGCTTTTTGCCACCGCGGCAAACAGTATAACCCATATTGGATGTACCGGAAAATAGCCGTGAGTAGCGAACAGGGTGGCTGGCGTCGGTTTTGTGTGCCAGCAGCTCCTGGAGGTGAATGATTAGCGTGTTCTCGAGCAGAGACC
>JAPUFZ010000078.1 GCA_027293245.1 Gammaproteobacteria bacterium | reverse complement strand
AGCATTCTAATGAAGCCGAAGGAAACTAATGTCACCCCGAAAAATATCGGAACGAGTAGCGCGATGCGATTGATTACGAAGGAAAACATAATTTGTTGTCGCTTATAAAAAAATGGCGTGAGGTTTTACCATCACGCCATTCAAAGTCGATTACTGTAATTCAGTTACTTACTTCAGATCCACATATTTGAAAATGTGGCTGCCGAGAGGATGAATTTTGAAGTTCATTACCTCTTTGCGAACTGGTCGGAACTGTACGGAATGTGCAATCGTAAACCATGGAGCTTCTTCTTTGAAAATCACCTGGGCTTTTTCGTATAGTACCGTACGCTCAGCCTGGTTAGAGGTTTTCTTGGCAGCACGAAGAAGGCCATCAAATTCCTCGTTGCACCAGCGAGCCACATTTGATTTAGCCGCGGCACAACCCAGCAGTACGAACATGAAGTTATCCGGGTCACCATTGTCACCGGTCCAGCCCAGCAGGGCGGACTCATGCTCACCGGCGCGAATTCGCTCGCGGTATTCACCCCACTCATAAGTCTTGATTTCAGCAGTTACCCCAATCTTGGCCCAGTCAGCCTGAATAAGCTCGGCCATCCGACGTGCATTCGGGTTATATGGACGTTGCACCGGCATAGCCCAGATATCAGTTTTCAGGTCCGTTATGCCTTCACTGGCAAGCAGCCTTCTGGCTATTTCAGGGTCATACCGGTAGTCGACAATATTGTCGTTATAAGACCACATAGTCGGCGGAATCGGGTTTTTGGCGGCAGAGCCGGAGCCCTTGAATACAATGTCAAGAATAGCCTGCTTGTCGATTGCCATGCTCAAAGCCTGACGCACAATCTTGCTGTTAAAAGGCGGTTTTGAAGTATTAAAAACCAGGTAACCGACATTCAGACCTTCCTGACTTAGCAGGTTGATATTAGGGTCCTTTTCCATCGCAGCCAGATCGGCTGCGTTTGGATAAGGCATAATGTGGCATTCGCCAGCCTTCAGCTTTTGATAACGGACGGTCGCGTCGGTGGTGATCGCGTAAATCAGCTTATCAATTTTTGGTTTGCCTTCCCAGTAATCCGTGAAAGCCTTGTAGCGGATTACAGAGTCCTTCTTGTAAGAAACAAACTCGAAAGGTCCTGTACCAATGGGCGAATTGTCCACGGTTTCCTTGGTGCCGGCAGCCGCCATTTTATCGGCGTATTCAGCGGAAAGAATGGAGGCGAAATCCATCGCCAGGTTAGAGACGAATGGCGCGTCGGGTCCGTTCAAAGCGATCTTGATCGTGTAGTCGTCAACCTTGTCGATAGATTTAAGCGCTGGGCCCATATCCATCCAGCCGAAGTACAGGTACTTTCCGCCGGAAACATTATGATACGGGTGGTCTGTTTTCCACTGCCGGTTGAAACTATACAAAATATCGTCGGCATTGAAATCGCGTGTGGGTGTGAAGTGCTTGTTGGAATGCCACTTTACGCCTTTACGCAGTTTGAAAGTATAGACTGTTCCATCGTCTGATACTGACCAGGACTCGGCTAAACCGGGAACAACATTTGTAGTGCCGGGTTCAAACTCCACTAAGCGATTGTAGATTGGTTGTGCGGATGCATCAAAGTCAGTGCCGGCAGAATGCAGACTCGGATTAAATCCTCCGGGGCTACCTTCGGAACAAAATACGAGTGTTTTCTCTGCCCCTAAAGAGGCCGTACTAGCCACGGCCAGCGATATCGTCAGGGCCGCGTTGAGCATAGTTTTTTTCATTTTAATTTCTCCCTACCTTCGGTAATTGCAACTATTTTATAATTGGATTATTGTTTGATTATTCAACGCCAATGCGTTGCATCGAAAACTACGCGCCGCCAGATCAATTGTCAAGGATGTTGGAAAAAGGGCCTGCAGGGTAAAGCCAGAAAACGGAAAAAGCTATCCGCCTGGATCGGCTAGTAGATCGAAACTTCTCCGAGTAACCAGTCTACCCCTTCCCGGTTTTCAGCTGCCAGCCGTTTACGAGTCTGGTAATTGAGTTGCGGGACGGATTTGAGTAATCTCATATAGGTTTCAGCTTCCAGTTTTATCAAGCCGCAACTGGTTGTAGCACTTAACTCTACCGGGTTGTTTTCGGCGTAAGGTTGCCAGCCAAATTCAGCGCCAATCACTGCCTTTACCCCGGTGCCGTCGGCATCGATGATCGAACCATCGCCTTCCACGAATATGTAAAGATGGGAATCATCCAGTAACATTTTTTCACCGCTTTCGATTACCTGCCAGCTGGCGGCAGATGATATTTTTTCGGTGATCGTGGACGACAGCATTGAATACTGGGGTATGAGTTTGACCACCGGACGAAGTAACCAGCGGCTTTCCAGTTTCTCCTGCAGGCCACTGTGCTTAATAAAATTATGGAAGGTTTCTTCGCCGAACACACAGACGGTTACCGGGGTGCGTGCAACAACACTGGCATTTCTGATACCGGAGCCGGTTAATATCGCCATTTCTCCGATCACGTCCCCGGCTTGTAAAGTGGCGATCGAATGGCGTTTCTCACCGTCATAGTGGACGACGTTACAGTAGCCGCTGAGTAGCAGATAGACGGCACCATGGGTGCTGGAATTTTGCGTGATGATGACGTCTTCGGTGTTATAGCGGTAGATTTCCTGCTCAGCGAGCAGATTTCGCATCCAGCGGTTGGGAAATGGTTCGCCCAGCCACACCGTCAGGTAATGATTAATCTGTGAAGTATAAATACTACTATCACCCTCCAATAAGGTATAACGCTTGCCCGAACTCGCGAGTGAGAAGGTTGTATTTAGTTCTTCGGGAAGCTTGTCGACGTGCACGAATACCACTCGTGCCGCACCGGATTCGAGTGAATCAGCCGGGTCACCGTGTATCGCGCCGGCACCGCCGTCGGCGATCAACAAATGAAAATCGTGAGTGTATAAATAGTCTAATCCGGAGAGGGTCGACGGCCGCACTATGCCTGCTTTTTCCATCTCTCGCACCATGGTCATAGTATGGTTATCGCCAATGATACAGACATCGCGAAACTGGCCCTGGTGTACCGCTGAAAATGTCGCGCCAATGGTCGGGATGCTATGTACGGTATTGTGGATTTTAATGTTGAGCCCGTAGTAGTTAATGGTTTCTCCCGGCTCGACTTTGATGAGACAGAAATGCTCTTCGACCGCCGATACCGACCACCCAAGATTACAGCTGAGCTTTTCGATAGCCATCGCGTAGATTTCGGCGGTGGTAATCACTTCCACCCGGTGTGGCATTTCCATGAGCGGAAACATGGAACAATGATCGTCATGTAAATGAGTTAGAAACAGGCACGAGATCTGATTTTTAGAAATCCCGCGTGCATACAGGTGAGCATCCAGAAACGGAATAGAATCGATCAACATATAGTCGCCGTTGAAGCACATAGCAAGCCCGGTACAGGGCTCATCCATGGTAAATCCAGAAGCGCCGCCGAGTACTTCGATGCCCATCTTGGTGAGGCCACCAGGTATGTAGTCCATGGGCACCGGGTACGGGGGCTGGATCCGCTGGTCCGCGTTGAGGTCAACCTCGACGTCGCCACCCTGACCACGAACCAGGTACTTGTCTATGCCTCTATGTTCGATCGAAAAGCCACCAGCTACCGCGAGTTTGTCCTTAAATGGAATCGGGTTAAAAAAATCTTCAATCGGAATGACTTTATTAGCATCGTCCTTGAGCGCCAGGTACTCAGATACGGCAAGCCATTCCTGTTTTAATTCATCGTTTGTTTGCCATAAATCGAGCTCTTTTCGAGTGGGACCCATTAGTGTAAAGCGCAACAATCGTAACGCCTGGCTGATACTTTCAGGATTGCCAACCAGGTTAATTTTGCGGTTTTCGGCCAGGCCCTTGGCTATAAATAGAAAGAAGTAGAACGGGAACTCAAGATGGTTCAGTAATGAGCCGTCTTTTTCGCGCACATCGGTAAGCACCAGGGTATCAAAACTGGAGATACCTTCTCGCAACAAGCCTTTCAGTACCTCGGGCGGTTGCGCGAACAAAATGACTTCGGCTCCATCTCTGACGATTCTGCTACCGGGGGCCGGGGTGAGAATTTTTGGTTTTGTCATATATTTGCTGGAACTCGAACTAGTTCATCTCAGAGTGTACCTTGCTGCAAGTGTAGGTGATAGGGGTAAAAGTGTTAGATATTTTGCATTGCCAGGGGGTCTCTGATTCATTCATGAATGAATCAGAGATCCCCTGGATAATTTTTTGAGCAATTCACTATACTGGAATAGATGCTCATAATATGGTCGGGCCCGGTCGGCGATGAGCTGGTCCCGGGCGCCCAGCGATAGCGGTTTTTCCTGGTAGGGCGCGAATCCGTCGGAATTCCATACCGACTCATACCAGTATTTGGCCCAGACCCCGTCACTATCACGCGGGCCTTTGGGCCAGGTCAACATGTTGTTTTCAAACTGGAGGCCCAGTCGGTAGCAAAGACGACGTAATCCAGCCTCAGGATTCAGTAAAAACTCCCGGCTATCGATTACCAATGGAAATTCTCCAGCTGTTTCACTCACAAAATCGAACAATTCGGCCTGTTGTACCAAACCAATGTCATCCAGAGTCAAGTCTTCGCGCACCGCAGCATAAGAAGCAACTACTCGTTCCGGCTTTCGAATCAAAAAACAGTGGCACAGAGAAGCCATCCATTGGCGGTCGATTGCGGGCAACAGGTGGAGTGTCATGTGCTTTTGATAAAATACAGTCTTGTGTCCGGGTATTTCGCCAGCGCAGCGGCCGGTAATTTCTAACCAGTCGGTACCCTGGTGCGCGATGATCTCGGCAGCCCCGGGGTGCGGTATACCGGTAGCGGACAAATAGTAGCCATATAGTGGTTCATCCCAGACCACGCAATCGCTGCGATTTTCAAAGGCGCGCATCAGCGCGGTCGAAATGTTGCGTGGTCCCGACCACATGGCGATGCGAATGGGATTCACTGGCTGCTTTCGTTTTCGAGCAGATCCAGGTAAAGCTGTTGCAGGGATTCGACCACTGGGCCGCGCTCGCCGTCACCTATCACCCGCCCGTCAATTTCACTCACCGGCGCAAGCCCGGCAAAGGTGCCGGTAACAAAAGCCTCGTCTGCACTATAGACATCGGTGAGGCTGAAATTTTTCTGATACACCGGGATGTCGTTATCTTCACAGAGTTGGATCACGACCCCGCGGGTAATACCGTCCAGGCAATAGTCTCCGCTAGAAGTCCAGACCGCGCCCTTTTTAACAATGAAAAAATGTGTCGAATTGCAGGTCGCGACAAATCCATGTGGATCCAGCATCAGCGCTTCGTCAGCACCGGCTTTGGTGGCCTGAATACAGGCAGTGATGCAATTGAGTTTCGAGTGGCTGTTGAGTTTCGGATCCTGCACATCGGGGTAACCACGCCGCACATGGACGGTAAACAGGCGAATACCGCGGGTGGCTGTTTCCGGCAGCGCATTTTTGTACTCCGGGATGATCACGATAGTCGGTGGCGTGATGGTGATACGCGGATCCTGATAAGGTGTTGCCTTCACACCCCGCGATACCATCAAACGGATGTGTACGCCATCTTGCATGGCGTTCGCTTCGAGCACATTGTAGAGCCGCCTGGTGAGTTGCTCGGCTGAAACGTCCATTTCCATATCGAGTGCCTTGGCGCCGCCATACAGACGATCAAGGTGCTGTTCGAGAAATACAATTTTGCCGTGATGGACGCGCAACCCCTCCCATACCCCGTCACCGAGAACGAAGCCACTGTCAAAAACGGAAACTTTTGCCTCGTCGCGTGCGAACAGTTCACCATTGATATCGATCAGTATCGATGCGTTTCTCGGATCGTCTTTATATTCGTGAGTGCCTTTCATTTACGGCTTTTCCGGGTTGTCGGTGCAACCGAGAACAAATTCGGTTCCCATGCTGCTAATGGTTAAAAAATGATTACCAGCGTGCTCGCTCTGCCTGGCCAGATTGAGCAGGTCGTAAAAGGCGCTGCGCCCGATCAATGCTTCGAGCTGGTCGCGAACCCGGATATATGGCCTGGGTTCGTTACTGACAGGGTCAATTTCGACTCTTATCGGGTGTCGATGATCCGCCACTACTCGTTCATCGAGATTGGTCGTGAATACCAGAGCCTGATGACCATTGTCGACGATCGATTCCAGCATCGTCGCGACAAAGGGTGCGTCGTCAACCTGTATCGCTAGTTTCTCCACCGGTGTCACCAGGTAGTAACCACTTTTTTCTTTGCGTAACACGCTGGCAAACAGTTTTACCAGGGCAGGGCGTTGAAACACTCGGCCCTCGTGGTACCAGCTACCATCGACAGCGATGCGGATATCGATCGAACCTTTATGTTCGGGGTGCCAGTTTTTACTCTTTTGGCTGGCCGATTCGGCCTGCTCGATTTCATTTAACAACTGGTCTAATTCAGACATCGTGCAATGATGTTTTGAGTAACTATCCCTCGTCAAGACAAATTTTGTTGATATTGGCTACTGCGCCACGTCAACAGTACTCATTGAAGGAGTACTTTAGTGTCGAAATCAGTACACAACTTGTCGATTTGGATGATATCAATGTTTGGCAAAGACACTATGCTTTGTCGTCCCTGGCTCTACTGTGCCCGGGAAAGAAGTTCGCAGAGCAGTTAATTGCGCTTCCCAAATAGATAGTCAGGAGATAAAATT
Organism: Gammaproteobacteria bacterium; assembly: GCA_027293245.1. Lineage (GTDB taxonomy): Bacteria > Pseudomonadota > Gammaproteobacteria. Next base: position 2,505 of record JAPUFZ010000078.1, on the reverse strand, counting down.
TAAGATTGGCTACCGAAACGTGCCGGAATTGCCGGTAACAACTAAAGATGTCCAGTACCAGTGATTGGTGCTGGACCCACCAATAGTAGAGAGTCTATGTCGATAACAGAGAAAAATCCGCAAACGGTTGACAACAGGCGCAAACGCAGGCGTGGCAAAACCAAGGGCAGAATTGTCGATATCAATGCGCTTTTGCAAGTGCAGAGCCTACTCGGTGATGAGTCACGCGCGAAAGATTTGTTGATCGAACATTTGCACAAAATTCAGGATAAATTCGGCCATCTCTCGGCGGCCCACCTGGTTGCTCTGGCCAGTGAAATGAGACTGGCGCCTACCGAGGTTTACGAAGCGGCGAGTTTTTATCACCATTTCGATGTGGTAAAGGAAAATGACAGGGTCCCACCGCCACTGACGGTTCGCGTTTGCGAGTCGGTGAGCTGTGAGATGGCGGGAGCGCAGGAATTGATCAGCGCCCTCGAATCGTCGCTCGGTAATGAAGTCAGGGTGCAACGCGTACCCTGCGTCGGTCGTTGCGATATGGCGCCGGTTGCAGTCGTCGGCCAAAATACCATCGACCGTGCGCAAAACGAAAGCGTGAAAGCCGCGGTCGATGCTGGAGAAATTAGCCAGTCGATGCCAGACAACAGCATCGATTATGCAGCTTATAAGGCAGACGGCGGTTATCGAATCTACCACCGGTTGCTTGCGGGCAAGATCAGCGGCGATGAAATCATCGAAGTATTAAACGGCACAGCATTGCGTGGCCTCGGTGGCGCCGGTTTTCCGGTAGGCCGTAAATGGGGAATTCTGCGGGAACAGGCGGCGCCACGTTTAATGGCAATCAATATTGACGAGGGCGAGCCGGGCACCTTCAAGGACCGTTATTACATGCTTAAGGATCCGCATCGATTTCTTGAAGGCATGCTAATCGCGGCGAGTGTAATCGGTATAGACCATTGCTATATCTATGTGCGTGACGAGTACCCCTCGGTTAGCGCGATTTTAAGGTTAGCGATAGAGGCCTTGCAAAGCGAGTCAGGCTACGATTTGCCGCGTATCGAACTGCGGCGTGGTGCCGGGGCTTATATCTGCGGTGAAGAATCGGCAATGATCGAATCGATTGAAGGCAAGCGTGGCATGCCGCGACTTCGTCCTCCCTATGTGGCCGAGGTTGGTTTGTTTGGACGACCGACCCTGGAACACAACTGCGAGACCCTGTGGTGGGTTCGTGATGTGGTCGATAAAGGCTCAGAATGGTTCGACTCGCAGGGCCGTAATGGACGCAAGGGACTGCGCAGCTTTTCGGTATCGGGCCGGGTTAACAAGCCTGGCGTGCACCTGGCGCCTGCCGGCATTACCATGCGGGAGCTGATCGAAGAATACTGTGGTGGCATGCGCGACGGCCACGAATTCTATGGCTATTTCCCGGGCGGTGCATCCGGCGGGATTTTGCCGGCGTCGCTCGGTGACATACCACTCGACTTCGATACCCTGCAGCCTTACGACTGTTTCATCGGTTCTGCCGCCGTTATCGTTTTATCCGATGCAGATACTGCCAAACAGGCCGCACTCAACTCGTTGAAATTTTTTGCGCATGAATCCTGTGGGCAATGTACCCCCTGCCGTGTGGGCACCGAAAAAGCCGTCAGTATCATGCAAACGGACAACTGGGACATCGAAGCGCTCAGGGATCTTTCCAGCGTGATGATCGATGCCTCGATTTGCGGCCTCGGGCAGGCTGCGCCGAATCCGATATTGTCGGTGATCAAGTATTTCCCGCATGAGTTAGGTTTAGAACCGGAGGATGAAAAGTAATGAGTGCTATTCCAGAGTCAGTATTCGAAACCATCGAGTTCAGCCTGAACGGCAAAACTGTCGAGGCCCTGCCCGGCGAAACCATTATCCAGACAGCAAAACGAACGGGTACAGAAATCCCCCATCTTTGTTATTCCGAAGAAATAGATTTACGTGCCGATGGCAACTGTCGTGCCTGTATGGTCGAAATTGAAGGCGAACGCGTATTGGCGCCGAGTTGTTGCCGTAATCCAACGCCCGGCATGGTCGTGTTTTCGAACAATGAGCGGGCGTTAAAATCACAAAAGCTGGTGCTTGAATTATTGCTCTCTGATATGCCCGCGCAGTCCTACACGATCGACAATGAACTGGCGCAATGGGCGAATAAACTCGGAGTGCGCGATCCGAGATTCAAGCCACGCCATCAGCCGGCGGCTGATTTGTCGCATCCGGCGATCGCGGTTAACCTCGACGCCTGCATCCAGTGCACCCGTTGCCTGCGTGCCTGCCGTGAAACCCAGGTTAACGATGTCATCGGCCTCGCGTTACGCGGCCACCATACTGAAATCGTATTCGATCTCGGCGATCCCCTGGGCGAAAGCTCCTGCGTTGCCTGCGGTGAATGTGTTGACGCCTGTCCCACCGGTGCTCTCAGCGATGCCAGCGGGTCACATGAGATTGCAGAGGACCGCATAGTTGATTCGGTATGTC
>JAPUFZ010000077.1 GCA_027293245.1 Gammaproteobacteria bacterium | reverse complement strand
AACACTGGGTCTTGAGGCGATACCTTGCGATCGACGCAGAGCTTGACTGGCCAATCATGTGCGATCAGAAGTTACTGCCAGCGTTCCAATTTGGCATCAGGTATTTTGCTGTAGAGGTTCATTAGCCTCACCTATATGAGTTGCTAGGCGCTGCCTCTGTAGTCTGCGTTCTCTACTCCAGATGTATATACTGCTGGTGATCAGAATTGATATTCCGATCAGTGTCGTCGGCGCGGGTATTTCCGACCAGAACAGGTAACCAAAAATAACAGCCCAGAAAATGTAAGTATATTCAAACGGTGTAATCGTGCTCGCAGGTGCGACACAGTAGGCCTTGGACATACAGAAAAAAGCCAGGGCACCGTTGAAGCCGAGAAATATCATCAAAGCAAGATCAAGGGTTTCGGGTTGTGACCAGTCGCGAGTAAAAAATAATAACGAGGCATGGCTGGAGCTAATGGAGATAATATTGCCGGCGAGCATCAGGCTCAGTATCGCACTGGCGCCGGTGAAGACGACCATCGCGTTCAGCGCAATCGTCAATGGTTTGTCATGTGAGCTGAGGCGGCGCGTGATAATGGTTTGCGACGCATAGGTGATGGCGGCGGTAAATGCCAACAGTACCGAGAGGCTACCGAACTGGCCCGAAGGGCCGACGATAATCAAAATACCAACAAACCCTGCTAATACCGCTCCCCATCGCCTCAGTCCCACCTGTTCGCGCAGAAAGATCGCCGACATGGCGGTGACGAATAGCGGTGCGCTAAATACGATGGCAACCACCTCGGCCAGCGGCATCGATGCAACGGCCAGGTAATAGGTGGTGTAGGAGGTAAAACCCAGCAACCCTCGCGATAGCATGAGCCAGGGGCGTTGTGAAACCAGGAAAATTTGGCCTTCGATGATTTTTGCTGCCAGCGCCATCAAAATAGTCGCAATCACACCACGTATGAAAACGATCTGCAAAACCGAATACTGATCACTGAAATGCTTGATTACCATATCCTGCAAAGAGAACAGGAAAAGCGAAAAAACCAGCAGTGTGATACCGCTGAGTGCATTGTCCCGGGAAAAATTGCTATGGCCTGACAATTAAGTTATTTTCTCCGGGGACAGGGGCAGGGATATTTGAGATAACCATCTTCATACTCGGACCCCTTAGTTGATGTTGTGTCACGAGTGAGAGTCTAATTAAATAAGGTTATTTGAAAAGCGACTTTTTCTGCACTGTTCAATCGAATAAATCGATATCAATATTAAGGAGATGCCTGCCTGCTCACGCTAAACCCGGAACCAGGGGGACGATGATGAAAACGACACTGATACGAAATGCAGACTGGGTTGTGGGCTGGGATGACTACACTCAATCGCATTGTTATCTGCGCAATGCAGACGTGGCATTCCAGGGAAATACCATTATTCACGTGGGCCCTGCCTTTGCCGGACAGGCGCAGGAGATTGTCGATGGAAGCGAGCTGCTGGTTATTCCGGGACTGATTGATATTCATTCGCATCCGGGGTCGGAGGCTATGAACAAAGGCTTTGCCGAAGATCTCGGCAATCCGCGTCTCGGCATGAGTGGGCTTTACGACTATATGCCGGTGTTTAGTCCCGATCAGGACGGCGCGCGGGCGGCAGCGGAAGTCAGTTATTCAGAGTTGTTGAAAAGCGGTGTGACCACACTGGTCGATTTGTCGCCACCATACGCCGGTTGGCTGGAGTTAATCGCAACCAGCGGTTTACGTGGCGTGCTGGCACCCATGCACCGATCGGCACGCTGGTTTACCCGAAACGGCCATGTGGTCGAATATGAATGGTCGAAAGATGGTGGACAGGCAGACTTTGAGGCGGCGCTTGAAGTGGTCGATAACGCACTGTGTCATGAAAACGGACGCCTGAGTGCGATGATGACACCATCGCAAATTGATACCTGTACGCCAGAACTTCTGGCTGAAAACCTGAACGCGGCCCGGGAACGTAAAATTCCACTCCATACCCACGCTGCTCAAAGCCTGGTAGAGTTCCAGGAGATTACGCGCCGTCATGGGGTGACACCGATCCGTTGGCTCGCAGATCAAGGTTTGTTAACACCGGAGACCATTATTGCGCATGGCATATTCCTCGATACTCATTCGTGGATTAGCTGGGGAACGCGTGATGATCTTGATATTCTGGCCGATAGCGGATGCAGTATTGCCCATTGTCCTAATGTTTTTTTTCGTCATGGCATCATGCTCGAAGATTTCGGTCTTTATCGGCAAGCCGGGATCAACCTGGCCATTGGCACCGATACATTTCCGCACAATATGATTGAAGAAATTCGTGCGGCTGCTCTGGTCGCACGCATCGCCTCCCGAAGAGTTGAACAGGCGAAGACAGCCGATGTATTTAATGCCGCGACTATCGGCGGGGCGCGCGCGCTTGGTCGGGATGATGTCGGGCGATTAAGTGTTGGTGCCAAAGCTGATCTGGTGCTGGTCGATATGTCAGATCCGACCATGTGCCCCTCCCGCGATCCGCTCAGAAGCCTGATCTTTACGGCTGCGGACAGGGCCGTACGCGATGTTTTTGTTGACGGCAATCGCGTGGTTGAAAACCGGCGCGTGCTAACACTTGACTATGAAGATGCTTCGCAACGTCTTCAGCAGGCGGCCCGGCGTGCAGAACCCAAAGTAGCAGCGCTGGACTGGGGACACAGGGATATCAACGAATTGTCGCCCCCCACCTTTCCGATTGTTGATTAACTCTTCTACCAGCTCTCGAGCTAATATAGTATCCGCCCGGCGTATCTAACACGAGTCCCGCTAATGTCCACCTATCAAAGCCTGCTGCTCGGCATTCGTTCGTCGGGTGACTATTTTATATCGACATTCATGTTCGGTGTGATGTTTGGAATTGCAGCAACTTCTGCCGGCATCAGCCACTGGCATGCGCTGCTAATGAGCGCATCGGTTTTCACCGCCTCAGGCCAGTTCGCGGCACTCGAATTCTGGCAGTCGCCACTGCCTTACGGCACCATAGCCCTGTCTGTCGCGCTAGTCAGTTCGCGTAATATCCTGCTCGGGATGGCGATGACGCATCATTTTGATGGTCAGAGTCTGAAACGACGAATCGTCTGGTTATTTATGCTCAATGACCCAGGCGTAGTGACCACTTACCGGCTCGAAAAGAATGTCGACCGTCTGGGTTATGTCACCGGCTATGGCATTTCGATGATGACCAGCTGGCTATTGTCCACCTGGCTGGGTTTGAGTGTCGCCGGTGTTTTTGCCACGCTGGACCTGGGCTCGATCGACTTTGCCGGACCGTTGGTAATAGCGACCATGATGATGTTGTTTATCAAGGGTTCTAAGACCAGGGCAACTCCCTGGGCCGTATCGGGCATCGTCGCATTGATGTTGTTTGAACTGGACGCGGCGAACTACCTGGTCCTGCTACTTTCGGTGGCGGCAGGCGTGATGGCTGCGGTCATTCAGGAGCGTCACCCAGGTGCTTGAGCAGCACTCGACACTGATCGCGATCGCGATGATCGCTACCGTGGTCTACCTTACCCGGCTAAGCGGATACTTCATCGGTTTACAGCTGCGCCACATCGCCGGTATAAAGCCCGTGCTTGAAGCCCTGCCGGGATGCGCCTTCATGGCTATTCTCGCGCCAGCAGTGCGACGCGGCAATGTCAGTGAGATCCTCGCCATGGCATGTGTCGTATTAATCATGTGGAGAACCAATAACGTGGTATTAGCCACCGGTACCGGCATGGCAGTCTTACTGTTAGGCGGCCCTTACTTCGACGGCAATTAAATTGGAAGTCACTCAAGCTGTGCAAAAACCGGGTCAGAGAGAAATGGCACTTACTTAACCTTTTAGAACTCGTCATTGCGGC
>JAPUFZ010000076.1 GCA_027293245.1 Gammaproteobacteria bacterium | reverse complement strand
TGAAAATGTGCTCGAATGCTCATTTACTCCGTGTAAACTGCGCTTCTGCGCGCATTTTCGCCTTGCCAGGAAACACAATCCAACCTTTTACGACACCCTCCAGAGGTAGGCCCTGATATAATTTACTGATGTTAATGCATTCAACCAGCCTTTATCTCGCGGTTGTTCTGATCTGGGGATCAACCTGGTTCGCGATCAAATTTCAACTTGGCGTAGTCGAGGCTGAAGTCTCACTGATTTATCGATTTGTACTGGCGTCAATCCTGCTGCTGCTGTATTGCCTGGTGCGCAAACGTAACCTGCGATATTCGCTCTCACAGCACTTTTTTATTGCCTTGCAGGGCCTGTTCCTGTTTTCCACAAACTACCTGATTTTTTACTGGGCTACCGGCCTACTGACATCGGGTATAGTTGCCTTGCTGTTTTCGACCGTGATTCTGATGAACATCGTCAATGGCGCCTTGTTTCTGGGTCAGTCGGTTAAGGCACGGGTCGTGGTAGGTGCACTGTTTGGAATTGGTGGTATAGCTTCAATATTCTGGTCCGAGGTTGCGAACGTGGGATATCAAGCGGATAGCTGGAAGGGATTATGGATGTGCCTGATAGCAACCTTTCTTGCATCCATTGGTAATATCCTGTCGGCACGTAATCAGAAGCACAATTTGCCGGTAGTACAGACCAATGCCTGGGGTATGGCCTACGGTTCAATTTTCATGCTGGTGTATGCGTTTTTTCAGGGAGCGGCCTTCAACTACGACCTGGCGATTAGCTACAGCGTATCCCTGATTTACCTGAGTGTTTTTGGGTCGATCCTCGCATTTGGCAGTTATCTCACTCTGATAGGCCGCATCGGTACCGATAAGGCTGCCTACTCGGCTGTGTTATTCCCGGTGATCGCGCTGCTTCTGTCAACCCTGTTCGAAGATTACCAGTGGAGCACCGCAGCCATCTTCGGTTTTGGCCTGGTCCTGTTAGGAAATTACCTGGTTTTGAGAAAACCGGCTCGCAACCTAGCCGTGGTTACATAAAAGCAGGGGCATGATACATCGACCTGGGGCCTGCCATTGCTGTTCTGGCATTCAGAATCAGAGATTGCTTAAACAGAATCTCCGCCCGCCATCAAATCCTCGTAGATACGTTTAGTTTCGGCAGACGGTTCGACACCGAGCCTGGTACCTAATGTATTGCTGCAACGATTGAATATTTCAATGCTTTCTGCCTTGCGGCCCAGTTGCTGATAGTAAAGCATGAGTTGTCGATAAATACCTTCGGCCAGATCTTCGGCATCAAGGCAAGCCTGCAAAAACGTGATAGCTTCATCCAGTTGTTGGCTGTCTTTGAGCGATTCAGCGGTCTCACAGGCAAAGCGCACGAACCGGCTCTTCCAGTGATCCCGGGCATTAATGGCCCAGGCCGAATCCTCGTCGCCCATAAAGGGACCCTGGTAAAGCGATAAAGCGTCGTTAGCGAGTGGCAGCAGCTGGGGTGCCGAAGGCTGTAGCCCGGGGTTTTTGAAGCAGTTGGAAAGGGCACCAAGTGCCCGATCGAAGGCCCAGATGTCGACCCAGAAGTAATTTTCATTCAATGTCAGTTTGCCGTCATGAAACAGGACAGCATGATCATCGCCTATCAGTTTACGCAGGCGGTGAAGAGTCGTATTGAAGGAGCGATGCGAATAGTCTGCGTCTATATTAGGCCACAACACGTCGGTGATGCGCTCGACCCCGACGCCCCGGCCGCCAAGCGCCAGTGAAACTTTTAACAGTTCTATCGGGCGCCCCCGGGGTTTGTCTTTGGCCGATTCGGCATCCAGTTGTAGATCGAACTGCCCCAGGGTTCGAATCCGTGCCTTCCAGGGCCATTCGGATAGATGCCATGGTGGGTCGTCGGGGATCAGATTGCGCCGGATAATCCATTGCCGTACGTATTCGACCTCGATGCCATTTTCCAGTGCGATGACCGCCAAAGCCGCCAATTCACGAGGTTGCCAGCCAATAATGTGGTTAAAGTTGTGCTTGCGCCCTATCCCGAGGGCATATTTGAGCGCGCGCAACCCGGAAGCTTTGCGGCCATGATTCATCGCAATCTGGGCGTAGGCCAGAAATGTCATGAATTCCAGCAGGCGATTTGGGATGGTTTTAGCGCTCTTGCGAATTTGCCTCAGTAGATTTACACCCTTACGCTCATCGTCACAGGCGAATAACGTTTGCGCAAGGCCAAGCTGGATCATGACCTTAAAAAACGGCGCACCTATTTCAGTCACTACCCGCAGTGCCGCACGTTGATGGTGATAGGCTTCGAGTACGTTTTTTTTCAGCTTTGCCAGCCAGGCCAGACAGTAACTATGTAGACAGGAATCGAATCGACGAACGACCATCGCATGGGTATCAATTTGTGCCAGCAATTCCTCGGCCAGGCCCAGGTCTTCGACACCAAGCGCACTGACCACGCCATTGATCAGGCTGCTGTTTTTCCAGGTGTGGATTCCACGTGATAAAGCGATGTCCACTGCATCACGAACAGCGTCCATACAAAGCTCGTGTTCACCGGTGAGCATGTAGTGCACCGACTCGATATATCGAAGCGTCGCCAGTGTGATGGGAGAGACGTCCGGGGCGCTTGCTACAGTACGAACGGTGGCTATGATCTCAAGGGCGGTAGAAAAACGACCAGTCCATCCGATAGTGGGCGCGAGGGCGATGGCAGCGCGAACCTTCATCGATGGATCGGTTGCAGTATAGACAATGGCGTAAACGCGCTCAGCCCATATTTCTATGCCAGGGTGAAAAGGCTGACGGAATCCCATTGACTGGTACACACCAAAAGTAACACAGGCACCATATTCTGCACTGGGGAAATCCGGGTACAATACCAGTAATTGTTCTACCTCGGCGATCCAGTAATCCAGCAGAGTCAGGTCGTCAAGCTCGTAAAGGATGTTATCCATGATACCAGAGCAAGCTCCAAACAAGCCGTCAACATCAGGATTAGCCTGATCGCGGAACATTTGGTAAGCCTGTTCATAAAGCCGCCGGCTCTCCCGTAATGTGAATACAGACTTACACGAGGCGAGCCAGTAAACCAGCCAGGGATCCCGCTCTAACATATCCTTCGGAAGTTCCTCGAGCCATTGCTCCAGTGTTTCACCCCGGCCCTGTTCCTGCATGGTTGCGGCATGCGCTCGAATCAGACGTGCGAGTTCGTCCCATTCACTATTCTTAATACATAGCTGCGTTGCATCTTCAATGTTGCCAGCTTGCTCGAGTAAAACCGCTGCACGGTTGTCCAGAAGCACACGCTCTTTTATGGAAAGGGATTCTTGTGCACGGTTTAACAGAAAGTCCCGTAACAGGGGGTGGTATTGGTAGACGACCTCATCACCCCCGCGATTTGCACTGATCAGGTAATCGTGGCTACTGAGGAATTCGAGTGTTGTCGCCGCGTCCTCGTAGCTGTAATCGGTCAACTGCGTGGCCATGCTCGCGGTAACCTGGGGTAGCATTGCGGTGTGCATCAGGAAGTCCTGATTGATGTCATCCAGGGTACGGAATATCTCCCCGGCGAGGTAGTCGAATACCAGGTGCGGGGTAAAATTTTCCGGAATCTCAACCGGTGTACCTTCCCGGCGCATGGCCTCGAGCATCAACACCAGGCCCGCTGCCCAACCCTGTGTTCTTTCATAAAGTTGTTGCTTGTCAAGATCGGTAAATTTATAGTCGCGCAATTCGATGATAGCGTCCGACTCGTCGCGGGTTAGCTGAAGATCATTCCAACCCAGTAGTAGCATTTGACCATTGGCTATAAAACGTGCGGTGAAAGCGGGTGGATCGGTACGGCTGATAAAAATGACACAACCATGATCAGGAACCTCATCCAGGGCACATTGCATCACCTCGTGTAATCGTGATTGCGCAGCGACTTCATGGTAATTGTCGAATACCATCACAAACGGTGCATCCAGGTTACTGTAGATTTCACGAAAATATCCACGGCTAAATACGGTAAGATCGCCCAGATATTGAGGCGTGAAGGCAGGAAGATGAAAAGATGGATCGCGTTTCGGGGTCGAGACTGCCTGATGCAAATAGTGAAAGCAGGTAGCGACATCGGTATCACCCTGGTCCAGCTGGTACCAGATAGTATCTTTCGAAAAGGTTTCTATATATTGTGCAACCAGGGTTGTTTTACCTGCTCCGGGTGGGCCAGTTACCCAGACAATGGAGTTTTCACGGCCCTTGTCCAGCAACATATGCAACCGATTGCGCGAAACCAGGTCGGGCAGGTGGGGGCGGCTGAATTTGGCAAGTCTTGGGGATGCTTTTTTCATCATTACTTACCATACTTGATAATCTGGATCATTCAACCCGAATCAAGAAACTGACGACGAATAATCAACAGTTTCACTCCTGTGCCGCTCCAGCTTTATACAACACTCGCCACTAACTGATCGTAGTGTTTCCAAATTCTGCGGTTGGCCGCCCGGCATGAATCAATTCCGGACAGTACATGTTAGCGGTACAGGATGTATTGGCGCCAGACAGTAACAGGATTGAACTGGCAACTTCGAGAAACCCACGATCGCCTGCGCTGATGGGACAGGTATCTTTCCCCATGTCGTCGTAGGCTATCTTGTTTAGTTTAAGACCGGTATTGGTTGAAAACTGTTCAGCCCGGATATTGTCTGTAGCGGCCAGTCTTTTTGCAGAAAATGCCCAGTCCCAGATCGCATTGAATCTTGAGTTCAGACCGTGTTGATAAACCTGAAAAAGCACTATGGCCACCTTTCGCCTGTCTATTTGTTCATGCTGGTATCCACGCTCCAGAAGAACCTGCCGCAATGGTGGAATAGTAAGGTCCTTACCATTAAAACCACTGTCTATTTCAGCAGGTGTTAATACACGAGTCACCTGGCCCGGCCAGACGATACCTTCTGGCGCTTTACCCTGGAGCAGGCTGCTATCGAGACTGTGCGTATTCGCACAGCCGTTGACCGCAATAATGAAATCAATTGTGGGTAAAGGTTTGTGTAATCTCGCTGAGTTGGTAATCGTATTATTAGAATATTTCATGCTTTCCCCCGAATGCCCCGGCTGGAATGACTTTGCTATTGCAGGCAATTCTAGAGTCTTCCAGCATCAATACAGATCAACTTGTTAGTACTGATCTTAAGGCGCAGGCCGTTACAACTGACTTACAAGCGACTTACAACTGAGTTACAGCTTGTCCCAACTGCGGTGAATTTTGGTGGTGGATGAGCCATCGTCGGAGAAATATTTTTCTGTTAAGCGGTGTTTTTGTAACAAAGTTGTTAGCCGGCTGTAAGGTAACTGTAGGCATCACAGGTCTAGTATTCGGCCATCGACACTGTCCGAGGAACTACGATGTCACTGCAAATAATAAACTTTAGATCATCAGGATTAATCACCATCCGGATACTGTTGCTGAGTACCCTAATCACTGGCTGCGGGTCTTTTTCGCCAACTGTAGAACCCCTAACCTTGTTAGAAGTGCAGGATAAGCCGGTGTTTAGAGTCGACTCAACAATAGATGACGAATTCAAAAAGCCCAGGGATACCGCGCAGCCTGTCGAACTATCACGTCCGATGGCTACTGCGTTGAGTGGAGCAGTTCTGCTAACCGAGTCGGTGATAGTCGATCCAATCGTTCGGCCGGTTTCAACCATCAATGCCCTTGCCTCACTGACGTTTAAATCTTTGGGCGGATTTCTTAAACGAAACACAATCAATCTAGTCCGTTTTCCCATGATGGAGAAGCAGCCAATCCCGGCCCTTAGTAGTACCCCGGCTATGGATCTGGAAGTTTGGGAACAGGACCTCGACGTGATCGTTGGAACTCAATCATCTCTGGGAACAATCCAGTTTCTGGTAGATGGGGCGGAATACTTCCCCCGATTAATAGAAACCTTCGCCAACGCCGAAAAGTCAATCGATATGCGGACCTACATTTATGACAATGATGATGTTGGTGTGCAAATTGCTGATATCCTGAAAAAGAAATCCGCGCAGGTAGATGTGCGGATATTGGTGGATGGACTGGGCGATCTATTTGCCACCAGTCTCGATTCCGAGACAATGCCTGTTGACTTCGAACTTCCTGGTTCTATAACCAGCTATCTGGAAAAGGGGTCGAGTGTTCAGGTACGTAAACAAGGTAATCCGTGGTTCACGGGTGATCACGTAAAAACCACCATTGTTGACCAGAAACTGGCTTTCGTCGGCGGCATGAACATCGGCCGTGAGTATCGTTACGATTGGCACGACCTGATGATGGAGGTCAGTGGACCGATTGTTAGTCAGTTACAATTCGAATTTGACAAAACCTGGGAAAAGTCCGGTTTTATGGGCGACCTTGCCTGGCTTAGTCGCAATCTACGCGGCATCGATGCTGACCTTGCCGATGAAGGCTATCCTGTCAGGGTGTTATCAACCAGTCCTTACGATTCACAGATTTATCGGACGCAACTGGAAGCTATTCGCCGGGCGCAGGATTATATCTATATAGAAAATGCCTATTTTTCCGATGACAGCGTGCTTTACGAATTAGTGCGAGCCCGTCGTCGAGGTGTTGATGTACGTGTAATCATTGCCTCTAGTGCTGATAGTGGTACGATGAATCTGAGCAACCAGTTGACAATTAACAGGATGCTGCGCAATGGTATCCGGGTATATTCTTACCCTGGCATGACGCATGTTAAGGCTGCGGTATATGATGGTTGGGCATGCATGGGATCGGCTAATTTTGATAAGTTGAGCCTGCAGGTCAACCAGGAAATCAACCTCGGCACCTCGCATCCGGAAACCGTCAATCGCCTGTTGAATCGAGTATTCATTCCGGATTTCGCTGCCTCGACCGAGTTATTCGAGTCTGTACCGGTGCGCTGGACTCACTATCTCGCCGAGTTTATCTCGGACGAGGTGCTCTAAGATGAGGCCAGTGGTGTTACTGAACTCGGAGGCCTGGTCGGATTTTGACTGGATGGCATTCAACGCCCACCCGATACATCGATAAAGGTCCCTGTTGTGTAGGAAGCCTGGTCTGACAATAGCCAGAGAATAGCCTGGGCAACTTCAATCGCCTGGCCCCCGCGTTGCATGGGTACCCCTGCTTTAAGGCGGTCGACCCGAGCGGCCTCGCCACCGCTGGCGTGCATATCAGTATAGATTAATCCCGGTCTAACTGCATTGACACGGATGCCCTGGTCACCCAGTTCATGCGCGAGACCCGTGGTCATGGAATCGATGGCGCCCTTGGATGCGGCATAGTCGACATACTCATGTGCGGCACCGAGCACGGCCGCGCGCGATGATAAATTGACGATTGATCCGCCGCCGCCGCCATGTTTTGTCGACATGCGTTTAATCGCTTCACGCGCACATAAAAAACTGCCCTCTACGTTGGTTCGGAACACGCGCTGCAGGCGCGCCAGAGAAATATTTTCAAAATCGGACTGTCGTTCGAGAATTCCCGCGTTATTTACCAGAGCGCTTAGAGTCCCGAGCTTGCTATCGACGGTTGTGAAAAGTCGACCGACTTCGGATTCGTCAGAAATATCGGCTTTGATCGCAATAGCTTTATGCCCCGCGGACTGTATCGATTCGAGCAGTTGTTGCGCTTTAGTTTCGCTATGATGGAAGTTGATACAAACCGAGTAACCCGATGCCGCGGCCAGGCGCGCGGTTTCGGCGCCGATGCCACGGCTGGCGCCAGTGATCAGCAGTACTTTGTTCATGGCTTCTCCATAGCGATTGATCTACAGGTAATTCAGCTCCAGGGTTTGTTGCCGGGTTTCGATCCTGCGTATGGCATGCAGGCCGAGTACCCCTTTGGTGTCCTGTCTGATTTCAATATAAATCTGCTTCGCGGGAAGCTGTAATTGATTGACCAGTTCGATCGCCTTCCGGTGCTGGTTGTATACAATGATGGACTCCGGGTTTTTCTCTAACTGGTCGAGCAACTGGTGTTCATCCTCACAGGGATCGCAGTCTTCCGCGCCGGGACGCAGTATTGCGATCAATGGCTGGCCTTCGAGCATCAGCGCGCGAGTTATGATTTTATTCGTACAGGTACGCTTAATCGTTAACATCTAGATCTTGGTTTTTTACGAGTCGCCCTTGAGTTTGTCTCTTAGCCTCTGATTAACCTGTCCTGGATTCGCCTTGCCTTTTGATTGTTTCATAATCTGGCCGACGAAAAATCCAAGTACCTTCTCTTTGCCGGCGCGAAACTGTTCAACCTGATCCGGGTTGGCAGCGATGACCTCGTCGATCAGGCTTTCAATTGCGCCACTATCGGTGATTTGTTTCAACCCGCGCGCCTCGATGATCTCATCGGCGCTGCCTTCGCCTCGCCACATGGCCTCGAACACCTGTTTGGCGATCTTACCCGATATCGTATTATCGGCAATACGCTGCAATAGTTCAGACAGCATTCCGGGGGTGACTGGCGAATCCTGAATGTCGAGGTCAGACTGGTACAGGGCACCGGTAAGGCCACCTACGATCCAGTTGGCAAGCTGGTTGGCGAGCTCTGGAGCTGGCAATAGCGCCTGCTCAAAATATTCGGCGATCTCACGACCACTGGTCAATAGTGCGGCGTTGTTGTCAGACAGACCCAGCCTGTCGATATAGCGGTTATGTTTTTGCTCGGGTAACTCTGGCAAAGAGCGCCTGATGCGATCTATGTCATCATCGGTAATCTCGACTGGTAAAAGATCAGGGTCGGGGAAATATCGATAGTCGTTGGCCTCTTCCTTGCTGCGCATCGACCGTGTTTCATTTTTATCGGCATCGTAAAGGCGAGTTTCCAGGGTCACCTGGCCGCCGTCTTCAACCAGGTCTATCTGGCGTTCAATTTCATAGTTGATGGCACGCTCGAGGAATCGAAATGAATTAATGTTCTTCAATTCGGTGCGCGTGCCAAGTTCTACCTGCCCCAGCGGTCGGATCGAAACATTGGCATCGCAGCGAAACGAACCTTCCTGCATATTACCGTCGCAGATATCGAGAAAGCGCACCAGGCTATGTATCTTGCGCGCGTAGGTCACGGCTTCCCGGGCGCTGCGCAAATCTGGCTCGGATACAATTTCCAGCAATGGCGTGCCAGCGCGGTTGAGATCGATTCCGGTCTGTTCGGGGAATTCCTCGTGCAGCGATTTACCCGCATCTTCTTCGAGGTGAGCGCGAGTAATACCAATGGTCTTACTAACACCTTCTTCAGGGCTGATGCTAAGCTTTCCCCTGCCGACGATGGGTAGTTCAAACTGTGAGATCTGATAACCCTTGGGCAGGTCAGGATAAAAATAGTTTTTACGTGCGAATACCGATTTACGTGTAATTTCGGCGTTGATAGCAACACCGAACTTAACTGCCATAGTGACTGCTTCGGCATTGAGTACCGGTAATACTCCGGGAAACCCGAGGTCAACCGCACAGGCCTGGGTATTGGCTTGCGCGCCGAATGCTGTCGATGCACCCGAGAAGATCTTGCTTGAGGTGGCGAGCTGGACATGAATTTCCAGACCGATGACTGTTTCCCAGGTTGCCATTACTTCAGCTCCGGTACTTGTAAATGCCAGTCTGTTACCTGCTGATACTGATGCGCAAAATTAAGCAGACGTGACTCTTCGAAGTAGTTGGCAATCAATTGCAGGCCGACCGGCATGCCCTGTGAAAAACCTGCAGGAATCGACATGCCGGGTAAACCGGCGAGGTTGAGGGCAATGGTATAGATATCCTGCAAATACATACTGACCGGGTCGTCGGATTTGTCGCCGTGTTTAAACGCAACTTCCGGCGTCACCGGGCAAGCAATAATATCAACCTCGGCGAAGGCTTTTTCGTAGTCCTGTTTGATCAGCCGACGGAGTTGCTGGGCTTTCAGATAATAGGCATCGTAATAACCGGCGGACAGGGCATAGGTGCCTATCATGATGCGTCGCTTGACTTCATCGCCAAAACCCTCACCACGGGAGCGCTTGTACAGGTCTTCAAGATCGACCGGGTCGGCACAGCGATGACCAAAACGCACGCCATCGAAACGGGACAGGTTGGACGAACATTCGGCGCATGCGACGACATAATAGACCGGAATCGACAGCTTCAAATTCGGCAGTTTGATATCGACGATTTCAGCACCCAGTTTGCGGTATGCTTCGATCGCTGTGCCAATCACCCTGGCCACATCGGCATCGAGACCTTCGCCAAAGTATTCCTCGGGCAGGCCGATTTTCAAGCCCTTGATATCCTGATTGATGTGCGCGCTATAGTCAGGGACTGGCGTGTCTATAGAGGTGGAATCGCGCGCATCAAAACCAGCCATGGTCTGGAGTAAAATGGCACAGTCTTGCGCGCTTTGCGCCAACGCGCCAGCTTGATCGAGGCTCGATGCGAAAGCGATCATGCCATAGCGCGAGACTCGACCGTAGGTAGGTTTTATACCCGAGATGCCGCAAAGCGCCGCGGGCTGTCTGATGGAGCCGCCGGTATCGGTTCCGGTCGCTGCCGGCGCAAGCCTGGCCGCTACCGCGGCGGCCGAGCCGCCCGAAGAACCACCGGGAACACGTTCGAAATCCCATGGGTTGGCAACCGGGCCATAGCAGCTATTTTCATTAGAAGAACCCATAGCGAATTCATCCATATTGGTTTTCCCCAGCATCACGGCGCCTGTCTGGTTGAATTTTTCGATCACGGTTGCGTCGTAGGGCGCAATAAAATTATCCAGTATTTTCGATGCGCAGG
>JAPUFZ010000075.1 GCA_027293245.1 Gammaproteobacteria bacterium | reverse complement strand
TTGGTCTCGATAACTTCGATGGTATGCCCAACTTGAAAGATCTCGAATCAATTTTCGAAGGGCCTCAGTATGCAAAATGGCAATCGTTTCGAGAATCCGATGATTCGCGCAATGTCGGCCTGGCGATGCCTCGGTTTATGCTGCGTCAACCTTACGGCGATGAAAATCCCAGCAAAACCTTCAACTATAAGGAGTCGGTGGAAGGCTCGAAGGAAAATTTCCTGTGGGGCAATTCATCGTTTGCTTTTGCCACTAATTTAACCCGTAGCTATGCCAAGTATCGCTGGTGTCCCAATGTAATAGGGCCTACAAGTGGCGGTGTAATAGAAGATTTACCAATGCATAAATACGAGGAAAACGGTGAAATGAAAACCATGCCACCGGTGGAAACCAAGTTATCGGACCGGCGTGAATTCGAACTCTCCGAGCAGGGCTTCATGGGACTGACCGTGCGTAAGGGTACCGACAACGCGACCTTTTTCTCGGCAACTTCTCCTCAGAAAGCCAAGTACTTTGGAAACGACCCTGAAGCCAAGCAAGCTGAGACCAACTTCAAACTGGGCACTGAGCTTCCCTATTTATTTGTTGTCAATCGGCTTGCTCACTATATAAAGGTTATACAACGCGAAAATATTGGGAGCTGGAAAACGCGTAGCGAATTGCAGTCCGAGCTACAGAAATGGATTCGCCAATATGTTGCCGATCAGGATAATCCACCAGCCGCGGTGCGCAGCAAACGTCCGCTACGCGAAGCCAAGATCGAAGTGTCTGAAGATCCGGGTAATCCTGGCTGGTTCCGGGTCGATATGTCGGTACGACCGCATTTTAAATACATGGGTGCAAGCTTTACCTTATCGTTGGCTGGTAGGCTCGACAAGACGTAATTAGAGAACAGGAGCCGGGGAATGAAATCGAATTTTAGCGGGCTGATACAAAAACTCAATCCCTATTGTACCCAGGCGCTGGAAGCGGCGTCCGGCGTCTGCGTGAACCGATCGCACTACGAGGTATCGGTTGAGCATATGTTGTTGAAACTACTAGAAGACGAGCGCTCCGATATCCCCCTTTTGCTGGCCCATTTCGAAGTCGATTCAGGTGGCTGGAAAAAACAGTTACAGGGTGAGCTGGAACAATTGAAAAACGGCAATCCGGGCAAACCGGTATTTTCCGACTCCCTGCAAAACCTGTTTGAGGAAGCCTGGGTTGCGTCTTCGATGCATCTCTCGCAAACACAGATTCGTTCGGGAACCTTTTTGGCCGCCATGGCCGACAACCCACACCGTTACGGCATGAGTTTCCTCGATGCCATCGACAAGATCAACATGGACGAAATCGTCAACCAGTTTGACAGCCTGGTAGAAGTGTCGAACGAGCAATCGGCCACGCCCTCGGCAGCGGTTCCCGCCGGCGTAGCCACTGGCTCATTTCTGGAGAAATTTACCACCAATTTTACTAAGAAAGCCCGTGATGGCGATATAGATCCGGTTTTTGGACGCGACCGCGAAATTCGTCAGATGATCGATATTCTTGGACGACGACGCAAAAATAACCCGATAGCGGTGGGCGACGCCGGAGTCGGCAAAACCGCGGTTATCGAAGGTTTAGCGTTAAAGGTTGCAGAAGGTGATGTGCCCGAAATCATTCGTGATGTAGAAATTGTCGAGCTCGATTTGGGTGCGCTGCAGGCCGGTGCCAGTGTCAAAGGAGAATTTGAAAACCGGTTGAATGGTGTCATTAATGATATTAAGGCATCTGAAAAACCGATCATCCTGTTTATTGACGAAGCGCACACGCTTATCGGTGCGGGCGGCACCGCCGGTACCGGTGACGCGGCCAATCTGCTTAAACCAGCGCTCGCGCGTGGTGAATTGCGCACCATCGCGGCTACTACCTGGTCGGAGTACAAGAAGTACTTTGAAAAAGACCCGGCGCTCGCGCGGCGATTTCAACTGGTCAAGCTCGACGAACCCTCGGTAGAGAGCACCGCGGTCATTCTGCGAGGCCTGCGTAACATTTACGAAAAGGCGCACAATGTGTATATCCGTGATGAAGCCATAGCGGCGACGGCGGCGATGTCGGCGCGCTATATTACCGGCAGACAATTGCCGGACAAGGCGGTGGATACGCTGGATACTGCCTGTTCACGGGTCAAAATCAGCCTCTCGACCAAACCGGCAGCGATCGAGGATTTGGAACGAACTACCCAGATTAAGCAACGTGAGAAAAACGCGCTGGAAAGAGATATCAAAACCGGGCGTGCGCATGATAATGAACGCCTGGACGAATTGAACCGCGAAATCGAGGAAAATAATAAAAAAGTAGAAATTGAAATAAGCGACTGGCAGGACCAAAAAATATTGGTCGATAAGGTGATCGAGCTGCGTACGCAGGTTGACGATGGCAAGGCTAAAGAAAAAGATCTGGCTGCTGCTATAGCCGAACTCGAAGGCTTTCAGAAGGATAAAACAAAAATTTCCTACGAGGTAACGGCCGATGTAGTCGCGGACGTCATATCCGACTGGACCGGGGTGCCGGTAGGGAACATTGTCAAGGACGAGGCCGCGGCACTGTTAAACTTTAACCAGAGCCTGAAAGCATGGGTTAAAGGGCAGGATCAGGCGATCGAAATTATCGATTCGATAATTCGCACTGCCAAGGCCGGCATGCAAAACCCCGATCAACCCCATGGGATCTTTTTGTTTGTCGGCCCCAGCGGGGTTGGTAAAACCGAAATGGCGCTAGGTGTCGCCAACCTAATGTTCGGCGGTGAACAATTTATGACCACGATCAACATGTCGGAGTACCAGGAGAAACATACGGTATCGAGGCTGGTAGGCTCACCGGCTGGCTATGTCGGCTATGGCGAAGGCGGAGTATTGACGGAGGCAGTGCGCCAGCGGCCCTATTCGGTCGTTTTGCTCGACGAAGTTGAAAAGGCGGACCTCGAAGTAATGAACCTGTTTTACCAGGTATTTGACAAGGGAACCCTGTCGGACGGCGAAGGCAGGTTGATCGATTTTAAAAACACCATCATCTTTTTAACTTCGAACCTGGCTTCGGCAACAATCATGGAGATGTGCGACAAAGACTCGATGCCTTCAATCGAAAGTCTTACCGAGGCAATACGTGGCGAATTGCAGGCCCATTTCAAACCGGCGCTATTGGCACGAATGACGATTATTCCATTCTTTCCGCTAAAGGGGGAGGTATTGAATTCAATTGTCAAACTCAAGCTCGACAAGGTGGCAAAGCGACTCAAGCAAAATCAGGCGCTCGATTTCGACTATGACGACAAGGTGGTCGAACAAATTGCTTCGCGCTGCAAAGATATTGAATCCGGTGCGCGCAATATAGATCACATTGTCAATAAAACCTTATTACCACTGATATCGACTCAGATTTTGAGCAATATAGGTGAGGAAACAGCATTTACCAGATTACAGCTTCGGATCAATGACAAGAGCGAGTTTGATGCGCAACTATGTTGACTGACCTGAAGTTATAATTCACAACAACCAACCAGGAGATAAGGCATGCCAATACCAGCATATATGAGTGTAGAAGGTGTAACACAGGGTCTGATTACCGAAGGCGCATTGACCGAAGACAGCGTCGGTAACTTATACCAGGAAGGCCATGACGATGAATTCATGGTGCAGGCATTTGAACACAACATTTCGATTCCTCGCGATGCGCAAAGTGGTCAACCATCGGGTACGCGGGTACATATGCCGATGAAGGTAACCAAGGTCTTTGATAAATCGTCGCCTTTACTTTACCAGGCGCTAGTCACCGGCGAGAGTCTGACCTGTACCATAGAGTGGTTTCGAACATCCTCGGAAGGGACCCACGAACACTATTTTACCCAGGAGATTGAAGGCGCGGTGGTTGTCGATATGAAATCGATCATGCCGAATTGCCAGGATCCGAGCCAAGGTCATTTCACCCATCTGGAAGAGGTAAGTTTCAGTTATAGCACCATTACCTGGACCCACGAAATCGCCGGCACCGAGGGTAATGATGATTGGCGTGTTGCCGCGGGTTAAGTAAAAACAAAAAGTGCCAGACCCGGTCAAATATCTCTTACTGACAATTTTGCTTTTTCTCGCTTCCGCCTGCTCTTCAACGCCAACAGAGCTTTCCGTAGCAGAAGAGCAGTGGATTTACGAAGTTAGAGCCATCAATCTGGTATTGAGGGCGACCGCCGACGTAAATTCCGTCAGTGGTCGACCTCATTCTATTGTCGTGGGATTATTCCAGATGAGCGATCCGAATACCTTTAGCGGGTTGTCGGTCACCCGGGAAGGCGCGGTGGAGTTATTGCAGAAGGGAAAAATTGACGAAACCATAGTAAATTATCAGTT
>JAPUFZ010000074.1 GCA_027293245.1 Gammaproteobacteria bacterium | reverse complement strand
CCAGTTGGTAGAAATTGCTCCGCGCGAACAATTGTTTGCAAATCCGGTACATCCATACACCCGCGCACTCCTGTCGGCTGTGCCGCATCCCGAATTGAGCCAGCCGCTCGATTTTTCCGCGATTACCGAAGGCGCCGAATCGGAACCCTCGCTATGGCAAGCACCCTTTACGGTTGATGAACAGACTGAGATGGTATTACTACCCCTGGGTGACGGGCATTTTGTGCGTGTTGCTGCCAACTGCGATGCTTCCGAGGTAGCTGCATGAATCGCTTTAGGGGATTTATTGCCGTCGCCTTGCTGCTTGGCCCGGCGTTTCAAGCAGCCTATGGCTACTCCCTGATCGAAACACCCATGCTGCGGGAAAGCGTTCAAAAAGGCGATTTGGCACCGGTTGCTGCGCGTATTCCGACGCAGCCACAGGTTGTAACTTTCGATGGTGAGTTTGAAGCGGGCAGGCACGGCGGACAACTTCGCCTGTTGATGGGCAAGCAGAAGGATATTCGGCAGCTTGTCATTTATGGCTATGCCCGACTGGTTGGATACACGCCCGATCTGGAACTGCAGCCAGATATACTGGAAAGCCTGGAGGTGGTCGAGAATCGAATATTTACCCTGCATCTGCGCAAGGGCCACCGGTGGTCCGATGGCCACCCGTTCACGAGTGAGGATTTTCGCTATTACTGGGAAGATGTGGCCAACAATGCGGAATTATCCAGGGGCGTTTTGCCGCATGAACTGGTAATCGATGGTGAAGTGCCGATAGTTGAATTTCCTGATTTGTACACGGTACGTTATAGCTGGTCGCAACCCAATCCCTATTTCCTGCCGGCTCTCGCGGGAGCGCGCCCACTGTATATTTACAAGCCTGCACACTATCTGCGCCAGTTTCACAAAAGCTATCAGAGTGAAGCTCGTATCGCCGAACTGATGAAGCAATACAATGCCCGTAACTGGATGAGGATACATGTCAATAAAGACCGCCCTTACAAGGCCACCAATCCAGATTTACCGACACTGCAACCCTGGGTCAATACCACTTACCCGCCGTCTGAGCGGTTTATATTCAAACGTAATCCTTTTTACCATCGCATCGACGGCAACGGTCGACAGTTACCCTATATCGATAGCATCGCGGTCAACATTGCCTCCGGCAAGCTGGTGCCGGCGAAAACAGGTGCAGATGAGTCGGATTTACAGGCGCGTTACCTGAGAATGGATAACTATACTTTTTTGCGGCAGGCGGCCCTGCGTAACAATTTTAACGTGCGGCTCTGGAAAACCTCCAGGGGTGCCCATATTGCGCTGTTCCCGAACATGAATACCAATGATGAAACCCTGCGTAAGTTAATGCGTGAGCAGCGATTCAGACGCGCGCTATCGGTTGCGATTCATCGTCATGAAATCAATCAGGTGGTCTATTTTGGCCTGGTGCTGGAAAGCAACAACACGGTATTGCCGGAATCTCCGCTGTTCAGGCCCAGATACCAGAAAGCATCGACAGAATTCGACCTCGTGCAAGCCAATGCGTTACTCGATGAACTCGGCCTCACCGAGAGAGACAGTCGAGGAGTGCGCCTGATGGCGGATGGCCGGCCACTGGAGATTTTGATTCAGACCGCCGGTGAAAGTACCGAGCAAACCGACGTGCTGGAGTTGGTCCACGATAGCTGGCTGCAGGCTGGCATCAAGCTTTACAGTGTGCCGTCAACCCGGGAGGTGTTTCGAAATCGTATTTTTTCCGGGGAGGCGGTCATGTCGATCTGGTCCGGATTGCCGAACGCATTACCGACGGCTGATTCCAGTCCGGCTGATCTGGCGCCCACTAACCAGTACCAGTATCAATGGCCAAAGTGGGGCCTGTACTACGAATCGCGCGGAAAAAGTGGAGAAAAGCCCGAAAACAGGGAAGTGAATGAACTAAGCAAACTCAATAACCAGTGGCGGCACGCGACGAGTAAAGCTGAACGGGAAAAAATCTGGCACCGGATGCTCCAAATTCACAGCGAACAAATGTTTACTATTGGCATCATCAGCGGAGTAAGACACCCGGTGGTGGTCAACAATTACCTGCACAATGTTCCAGAAAAAGGATTCTACGATATTCGACCGACGGCTTACTTTGGTGTCTACAAACCCGATACTTTCTGGTTTGGCGAGGAGAGACGGTAATACCGATGCTGGAATATATTCTGCGTCGAGTGTTGACCATGATTCCCACATTGCTGGTCATCAGTTTACTGGTCTTCGTGATTATTCAGTTACCGCCGGGCGATTATCTCGAGAGTCATATTGCCGAATTACAAAGTCAGGGCGAATCGGTAGACGAGCAGAAAATTGCCTTTCTGCGTGAGGAATACGGACTCGATCGACCGTTTCATGAGCAATATTTTTTCTGGCTCATCGGCATGCTGCAGGGGGATTTTGGCTATTCATTTGAATACGATCTGCCGGTAGCCGACGTGGTCGGCGACAAGCTGTTCCTGACCGTAATGATTTCTGTGCTGACGATTATATTCACCTGGATGATCGCATTTCCTATTGGCATATACTCGGCTACCCATCAGTACAGTTGGGGTGATTACGGTTTGTCATTTCTTGGTTTCCTGGGCCTTGCAACACCCAATTTCCTGCTCGCGCTGGTGATGCTGTATCTGGCCAATGTTCATTTTGGCACCTCTATCGGCGGGTTGATGGCTCCCGAGTATATCGATGCGCCCTGGAGCCTTGACAAACTAATCTCGGTGCTCGAGCACCTGTGGATTCCGGTGGTGGTGATTGGCACCTCGGGTACCGCCGGAATGATTCGTCGTTTGCGCGCCAATCTACTCGATGAGCTACAGAAACAATACGTGGTAACCGGGCGCGCCAAAGGCTTACCGCCAGGCAAACTGTTGAGGAAGTACCCGTTGCGCATCGCGCTGAATTTTTTCGTTGCCGATATTGGTAATCTTTTGCCGACCGTTATTTCCGGTGCAGAAATTGTCGCCGTGGTGATGTCTTTGCCGACCACCGGGCCAATACTGTTGGCGGCACTGCAAAGTCAGGACATGTATCTGGCGGGTTCATTTCTGATGTTTCTGGCCGTGTTGACCGTATTTGGTGTGCTCGTATCGGACATTTCACTGGCCTTGCTCGACCCACGTATTCGTCTGCAGGGGGACCTTACCAAATGAATCGGCAGGGGCGGATAGAGCACTATGTTTCGAGCGAACCGTTTGATCCATTGTCGATCGAGCAACTGACGCCCGAGCAGGAGAAATATTACCTCGCCTCGCAGTGGAAGTTGATGTGGTGGAAATTGAAGCGCCACCGACTGGCGGTCATTTGCGGCATCATTCTCGCGCTTAACTATGGCTCGGTGTTGTTCAGTGAAATTATTGCACCCTATAATTTACATACACGCAACATCGACTATATCTACTCGCCACCACAGTCCGTGCATCTATTCCATAATGGTAAATTCATCGGTCCCTTCGTATACGGACGCGACTATGAACTGGATATGGACCTTCTCAAACGCAATTATCCGGAGCGAAAAGACGATGTTCAGCCATTACGTTTTTTCTGCAGTGGAGACAGCTACCAGTTCTGGGGTCTGTTCGAGGGAAATTTTCATCTGGTCTGTCCGCCGGATAATGGCACCTTCTTTCTGCTCGGTACCGATCGGCTCGGGCGTGATGTGTTATCGAGGATAACCTATGGTGCGCGAATTTCGTTGACTATCGGTATTATCGGCATCGCAATCAGTTTTACATTTGGCATAATACTAGGTGGCCTCGCGGGATATTACGGTGGTTGGGTCGATGCCACTGTGCAACGTGCTATCGAAGTTATTCGGTCGTTCCCGGAATTACCCCTGTGGATGGCATTATCAGCAGTTTTACCGGTGAACTGGAGTCCGATATTAATCTTCTTTGGCATTACCGTAATTCTGGCGATGCTCGACTGGACCGGGCTTGCGCGCGCCGTTCGTTCGAAGTTGTTGTCTTTGCGTGAGGAAGATTTCTGTACCGCAGCCGAACTAATGGGAGCCAGGCCGAGCCGGATTATCGGTCGCCACCTGCTACCCGGATTTATGAGTCATCTGATCGCCTCCGCAACCTTATCGATTCCCGCTATGATACTCGGCGAGACCGCGTTAAGTTTTCTTGGACTTGGTTTGCGACCACCGGTGACCAGCTGGGGCGTGCTGCTCAACGAAGCGCAAAATATTAATGTGGTAGCACTCTATCCCTGGCTGATGTTTCCAGTGGTACCAGTCATTTTGATTATCCTCGCTTTCAATTTCTTTGGCGATGGATTGCGTGATGCTGCCGATCCGTACAAGTAGGTGCGGGTATGGGAGTTCAACTGCAAACCCGCGAGCACTGCCCCATATGCACTAACAGGAAAACGCGGACACTCCACCAGCAGTCTTTTTCCAGCCCGATTTTAAGGCAGTTCCTTGCTGATTTCTATCAGGGCAGGGCGGACCTGGAGGCTTTGGCCAGCGGTAGCTACCGGATTGCTAAATGCCAGACATGCAGCTTTATTTATCAAACCAGTGTGTTGAATGATGAAGGCTTGTCTGCACTGTATGGTGACTGGGTTGACGCGGAGGCAAGTTTAGCCAAAAAACAAAACGCCAGGGCCAAACTGTTCAGGCAATATGCAGGTCAAATGGAAACCCTGTCGAGACTGTTTCCCTGTCCCCCGCAACAGGTGCATCTGCTCGAATTCGGTATGGGCTGGGGTTATTGGAGTCGTATGGCGCAGGCTTTCGGTTTTCGGGTGAATGGTCTTGAATTATCACCGCAGCGTGCCGAACACGCCAGGTCTATGGGCATAGCGGTAGTCGACGAACTTCCCGATGCAGGCCCGCATTATCATTTTATTTATGCCAATCAGGTTTTCGAACACCTGGTAAAACCGCTTCAGACATTGCAACAACTGCAGTCCATATTAATACCCGATGGGTTGATTTATTTACGAGTTCCTGATGGTCGTGATATTGAAAAAACCCTGCAGCGATCCGGCTGGCATTCGAATCTGGATGCTATTCATCCACTTGAACATATTAATTGCTTTACCCGTACCAGCTTACTTGAGCTTGCATCGAGGGCTGGCCTGGAACAGGTTCAGCCACCCCTGCGGCTCAACCTGCGAAGTCTATGGGGGGGGATCAAGCGCGAATATTCGGACCGATTCGTGACCACGCATATTTATTTCAAAAATAAATAGTCCCGGAGAATTTGACAACAAATCGAGACACTATTCATCCTCGAGTAATTGCTGGAAATGAGGATTGTTTTCGACTAGATCCTGATATGGATCATTGGCCACCAGCTTGCCGCGCACCATGACCATGACGCTGTCAAAATTCTCTGCCAATTGAGCTCGTGCCAGCACCCAGAAAATGCCCCGTGATTGCATTTGCTCGCGTACGCGCTTTATCAGGCGTCGCTCGGCGGCAGTGTCGAGACCTGCCATCGCCTCATTGACAATCAGCAGATCCGGCTTTTTGATCAGGCAGCGCACCAGCCCCAGTTTCTGTCGCTGGGTCACGGATAAACGGGCGCCACCAACGCCCACCTCATAAGCTAGCCCGATCTCGGTGATGTCAGCGCGCAACTCCAATGACTCGACCACGCCGACGATCAATTCATTAATTTTGGCTTGCGCGTTAGCCTGACCATAGGCCAGTTTACCGAACAAAATATTGTCCTGTATCGATATGCGCGGGTTGTACCGGTTTTCGTCGAAAAACTCTATGCCGAGGTCGTTTTCCGATGATTCGTCGCGAATTCGTTTGCGTGCTAAAAGGATACGGGTTTGAATTGATTCATTAATTAACCCGAGGCGATGTCGCGCGACGACCAGTTTAAAAGAAAGGGATAGCAGGCTGATCCGGTCACTGTCGCTGAACGATGCAGGGGTCTGCTCCTTGGTCCTGCCCAGCAGTTGCTGAAATTCAGGCAGGTCGTCGGCGCTAATAAAACTAAATTGCTCAAAAAGTTTACTGTCGGGTTCCACGTCCGAGAATAGATCGAGCATGATTTCAGCGATTTGTTTTCCTGCTGAGAGAAAGTCGTCGGTCAGTTCAGCTTCGTCGAGGACCTTACGAATATATGGATTATCGGCCAGGCTTCCGGTATCGATGGAATCATCGTAGATAGTGCCAAATAACAAGTTGTCGGCAACCGTCAAATTGGTGTTGTATCTGTCCTGGTCAAAGGGTTCGACCAGGCGTTTATAAGCCGGCTGACTGAGCAGGTTGCGTAATTGTTTACGTGCCAGCATGATGCGTCGAGGCAGATCGGCGTTTTGACTTTGATCGACATATGACAGCAGCCCAAATTGATATATATCCTCGTCGAGCTCGACAATAGTCAGCAGCTGGTGAACCCGTTCGCTAAACTGGGCTTCATTTTCGATACCGATGGCGGAGTAATCGATCCAATTGTCATGGATACTGTGCAATGAGCTGCCGGCCTGCATCGCAAGTTGGGTATCTAACCCGCGTTGTTTTTTATCCTCAGTCTCGGCAGTGGTAATCGGCCGGTGTTTTAACGGGTAGAGCAGATTATCGCGAACAGAACCGGTAAACAGGTAAGTGTTTTGTCCCACGTAACCGAGCCGCCGGCCGGTCAGTGCTTCCGGCATGTCGGCCATTTTTTGTGCGCCGATGGTAATCGTGCCGGCCGAGGGGTTTATTAGTCTCGATAACAGGCAGGCCATTTCATCCTTACCGCTATTGCTTAAGCCAACCGCAGCAATGTGTTGATCGAGCCCCATTTTGAAGCTTACATCCTCAATGCTGAAATACAAACCATCTTCGCTGTAGCTAATACCACTGGCATGCAAATCTCCTTCTGGTAGCTGCACCGTATCGAGGTCCGTGTTTAATATCATCGGGTCAAGCAAATTCGCCGGGTTGAACTGTTCAATTACCTGTGTGTACTTGACCTTAATATCTTCCTTGCGCTGATAGTAACGCAGCAACTCTTTCCAGGGACCCGCCAAATCCTTGTAAGCGACCAGAACCGCGACCATGGAGCCGATCGATAATTCCCCGCGTAGCACGAAATAACCACCCGCCGAGTAAAAGAAAAACGGCGTTAGCTGCGCTATAAAGTTATTCAGAAACTTGATGAAGAACTTGCGCCGAAAAATTGCAAAACGGATTCGATATATGCTGCCCAGCCGATGGCCAATTTGAGCTCGCTCGTAGTGACTGGTATCGTTGGTATGTACCTCGTTGATACCAGAAACAGTCTCTCCTATTCGACCTGACAGGCTACGCACCATGGCGACGCGTTCTTTTGCCAGGGCATTAACCCGTTTTTGCAACCTGGGTATAACATATAATTGAAATGGGTAGAGCGCGACCGCGGCCAGGCCCAAAAATACATCCTGTTGAAAAATAAAGAACAGGTAAGTAAACAGTATTCCGCCCTGGAACACGGGTAGTGAGTAGGACTCGCCGATAAATTCCGCCAGAGGTTCCGTTTCGGCGGTGATCATTGGAATCAGCTCGCCCTGTGAAACACGCTTAAAGTGGGGGACTGGAAATCGTAGAATGCGTTCATATAACTCATAGCGAAAACGCCAGAGCAATCTTTCCCCCAGAGCACCACGGTACACATTGATCACGTACTTGATACTCCCATTGATCAGTACCGCGAGCAGGAATGCACTGCTGAGCAGCATCAAATAGCTGATCTGGTCGACCTCATAGCCTAATACGCTCTCCGGAAGGTCCAGTCCTTCGAGCATATTGATAATCCTCTTGGGTAATTCGAGGGTAACGTAAACTATTGGCAGGGATAGCAGCGACAGTACGATTAACACGATCTGGCCGTTACGGCTATGCTTTAATATGTACCGATAAAGTGAGGGATCCATACGACCTGCGCTTTTTTATTTCCTGCCGATATTACCGAAACCGAGTAGAGACGCCTTAACCCGATAGCGTCAAACTCGGCTCCAGTGTACTATCGCCCATCGACAACTATTAATCAAATGCAGGTTCCGGCAGATAAATGTCCCCAACTGTCGCCATCATACTGAAAGGATACCCGCGTTTGTCGGAAACCTTTATCGCCCAGGAAATTCGAGCGCTCGAACTACGAGGATTCCGAATATGCCTGTTTTCACTGCGGCATCCGACCGACCCTGCAAGCCACCCGATTCATGCTGAAATCGAAGCCCGGGTTAATTACCTTCCGGAATACATAATTGACCACAACCCGCGGGTGATTAAAGCCTGGAGGCGAGTGCGAAAACTACCAGGATATAGACAGGCAAAACGACTGTTTGTTCGTGATTTACGCCGTGATTTTAGCATTAATCGGATCCGTCGATTTGCCCAGGCGATGGTGCTCGCGCACGAAATGCCTGCATCGGTGCGCCACTATTATGTACATTTTATGCATACCCCGGCATCGGTAACTTATTATGCCAGCCTGGTAAATCAGAAGCCCTGGAGTATTTCTGCTCATGCAAAAGATATTTGGACTATCGAAGACTGGGAAAAACGAGAAAAAATATCCAGTGCCAGCTGGGTAGTTACCTGTACCGCCATTAATGCGGCACATTTGAGAAAACTGTCTGATCGGGTCGATAAGGTGACATTGCTTTATCATGGACTCGACTTTAATCGGTTTCCGGTTAATACCGCGGGCACTGAGTTTCGTGACGGTAGCGATGCCCGGGTTCCGGTTAGACTGATTTCGGTAGGCCGTGCGGTAGACAAAAAAGGTTACCGTTACCTGCTAGAAGCGTTAGATTTACTACCACAGGATATCCACTGGGAATTTACCCATATAGGCGGTGGTGAACTGCTCGAAGAACTCAGGGCCGATGCCGGGGCTCTGGGTTTGGGCGAACGCATTCACTGGCTGGGCGGCTTGCCACAAACCGAGGTGCTGATGCATTATCGAAAAGCCGACCTGTTCGTGTTGCCGAGCATTGTTGCGGCGGATGGGGATCGGGATGGGCTACCGAACGTGTTAATGGAAGCGCAAAGTCAGCGGCTTGCCTGCCTGTCGACCGATATCTCCGGAATTCCTGAATTGATCGATCATGGCAAAACCGGTTGGTTGGTGGCAGAGAAAAACAGCGATGTACTGCGCGCGGCACTGTTCAAATTAATCACCGAACCCGAACTCCGACTAGAGCTTGCCAAAGCCGGTATGAAACACGTCAGGCATCATTTTTCGCTTGATTACGGCATCGACCAACTAGTTGAAAAATTGAACCCCAACCTAAACCCCGGTAGCCAATGATAAAACTTATACTGCTACGCCATGGACTCACCGAATGGAATGCCGAAAAACGCATTCAGGGCCAAATTGATAATCCATTGAGCGAACAGGGAGTCGAGCAGGTTAAAATGTGGCAGCTGCCAGTCGAATTGCGCCGCCTGCTCTGGTACACCAGTCCGATGCGGCGGGCGCGCGAAACTGCAGAGCTTTTGGGGATAAATAATCCTGTTGTTGAGCCGGCACTCCTCGAAATGCACTGGGGAGACTGGGAGGGAATAATTCTTAAACCTTTGCGTAAACGCCTCGGCGATGCAATGCGTGACAATGAAGCGCGAGGGCTGTAGTTCCGCCCGCCTAACGGCGAAAGTCCGGGCCAGGTTCAGGAGCGGATTAAAATCTGGTTAAAACAGCTGGCTGCTAAAAACGAGGACTGTGGTGCGATCGCGCATAAGGGCATTATCCGATGTATTTATTCACTGGCAAGTGGTTGGGATATGCGCGGCGAATCACCGGTAAAATTCGACTGGAGCCAGGGTCATGTGTTTCATCTCAATGACCTGGGTGAACTGGTCGATAGTTACCAAAGCATTAATATTAGCTAAGGGGTTTTACTCCCCCTCGCGAAACGTCGCACTGCCCTGACTCTCTCCCAGTAAAAAGGGTCAGGGCAAGGGTAAAACCTATGGAGGTTGTGCGCCTCATAGTATACGATTTTAGAGAATTGATTGGAGGATCCTGGAGTATGAATAGTGCAGTATTTGGAACCGGTTACGTCGGCCTGGTTCAGGGGGCCGTGCTGGCCGATGCCGGGCATCGTGTTATCTGTGTAGATATTGATGAAGACAAGATCGAAGGTCTCAAAAATGGAATCGTGCATATTTATGAACCCGGACTGGAGTCGCTGGTAGTAGCAGGTTACGAGCAGGGTCAGTTACACATTACCACCAATGCTCAAGAAGCGGTCGAAAATAGCGATACCCTGTTTATAGCTGTTGGTACCCCGCCTGATGAAGACGGTTCAGCAAACCTGCAATACGTACTGGAAGTCGCTGAATCCATCGGTAGTCACATGAATAGCTATAAATTGGTGGTCAACAAGTCCACGGTTCCGGTCGGTACCGCGGATAAAGTCAATGAAAGGAT
>JAPUFZ010000073.1 GCA_027293245.1 Gammaproteobacteria bacterium | reverse complement strand
ACTGGCAATACTTAAAGAATATCTTCCGTTCGGCGATTTGCAAAGTAAAATCCCTGCCTTTTGGAGAAAATGGTGGCTATGCCCTGACTCGAACAGGGGACCCCATCATTATGAGTGATGTGCTCTAACCAACTGAGCTACATAGCCATTACAGTGTGTGTGACTGGATTGCCCAGTCGAAAGGAGCGCGATTTTCGCTTGAAGACCGACCCCTGTCAAGCGCAAGCTCCCTATACGTTAAAACGAAAATGCACCACATCGCCTTCAGTCATTACATAGTCTTTACCTTCAAGACGCCAGCGACCCGCGTCTTTGGCACCCTGTTCGCCTTTGCCGGTGATGAAATCGTCGTATGCGACCACTTCGGCACGGATAAATCCTTTTTCAAAATCGGTATGAATTTCTCCTGCGGCTTTAGGCGCGGTATCTCCGATACGGATAGTCCAGGCCCGCACTTCCTGAACCCCCGCGGTAAAGTAGGTTTGCAATTTCAGCAGTTTATAGCCAGCGTGGATGAGCCGGTCCAGGCCGGGCTCCTGCAACCCCAGTTCCTGGAGAAACTCGACCGCATCTTCGGTTTCGAGTTCAGCGATTTCAGCTTCAATGGCAGCACAGACAGCAACGACTTCTGCACCTTGGTCGCGTGCTAAAGCAGTTAAAGTATCCAGATACGGATTATCTTCGAAACCATCCTCGGCTACATTGGCTATATAAAGCGTCGGTTTCGCTGTAATCAGATGCAATTCCTTCATCCACGGGCGCCGGCGATCTTCAAGCTCGAAACTGCGCGCACTCTGGCCTGCTTCTACATGTGCCTGTAGCGCCTGCATAAATGTGAGCCTGGCTTTGGCCTCCTTGTCGTTTGATTTGGCGAGTTTGACGGCGCGTTCAGTTTGTCGTGATATCGATTCCATGTCTGCCAGTAATAGCTCGGTATTGACGGTTTCGACATCGCTCAACGGATCAATTTTATTGCTGACATGTGCGACGTCGGGATTTTCAAAACAACGTACCACATGTGCAATGGCGTCGGTTTCGCGGATGTGCCCGAGGAATTGATTCCCGAGACCCTCGCCCTTTGACGCTCCCGCTACCAGGCCCGCAATATCGACAAATTCCATGGTCGTCGGAATGGTTTTTTTAGGTTTAACAATATCGGCCAGTTGTTGAAGCCGATCATCGGGTACTTCGACGATACCGATATTTGGATCGATCGTGCAAAACGGATAGTTCTCCGCCGCTATTCCAGCTTTGGTCAGTGAATTAAACAGTGTTGACTTACCCACATTGGGAAGCCCGACAATGCCACATTTGAATCCCATAACTCTGTTACTGCCCCGTGGGAGTGTGCAAGGCCTGCATTGCCTTGTCGATTCGACCTTCAAATATTAAAGGCATGACTTCTAGCGCCTGTTGATTGGCGGCTTCGATCGATTCCCGGTCGGCAACCGAGGGCCGATGTAGCACATAATTTAAGACCTGATCACGCTCACCGGGATGACCTATACCCACCCGTAACCGAAAAAAATTCCGCTCGCCAAGGTGATTGATAATATCGCGCAGGCCATTATGACCGCCATGGCCACCACCCTGTTTTAAGCGGTTGGTACCCGGGCTAAGATCGAGTTCGTCGTGCACTACCAGTATCTGCTGAGGCTCAAGTTTGTAAAAACGCACGACAGCGGCCAGTGACTGCCCGCTTCGATTCATGAAAACCTGTGGTTTGAGCAAAAATACATCTTTATCGCCACTGCGATACCTGGTTTCATCAGCGTTAAATCGTTTTTCAAAGCGAAATGTCAGGGACAGATGGTTCGCAACCAAGTCAACAAACCAGAACCCGGCATTGTGACGGGTAGCAACGTAATCGGCCCCGGGATTACCGAGGCCGACTATCAAACGTATATCTGCTGTGAGCGCAGGCATCAACTAGCTTACTCTTGTTTTGGCTCGCCGCCTTCAGAATCACCAGAATCTTTGGTTTCATCTTCGCCTTCTTCACCCTCTTCGCCTTCTACTTCAGGTGCCTCGGGTGCTTCATCATCGATGATTTCTTCAGCACGGGTTTTCACTACCGATATGACACCGGTATCGTGTTCCTCGCCGTGTGTCAGCGCGACGATTTCCACGCCTTCGGGCATCTCGATTTCCGACAGGTGCAAAATATCGCCCAAATGAAGTTCGGCGACATCAACTTCGAGATACTCAGGCAGGTACTTCGGTAAACAGATCACCTCGATTTCAGTGACCAGTTGCGTCAACATGCCGCCATCCCCTTTCACACCGATACAATCTTCAGTATTGATAGCATGAATTGGAACTACGACGTTGAGGACCTTCTTCTTGTCGACACGGAAAAAATCCGCGTGCATGATTAACTTCTTGTAAGGGTGACGTTGCAGATCGCGCAAAATCACTTCCTCGCTTTGCTTGCCTATATGCAGGTCGATGAGCTGTGTATAAATAGCTTCATTTTCCAGTTCATGACTAAACGCGTTGTGCGTAAGGCTGATTGACTGAGGGTCACCATCACCCCCGTATACCACCGCTGGAACCAATCCGCTGCGTCTCAGGCGGCGGCTCGCACCTTTCCCCGAATCTGCACGTGGTTCAGCTTTCAGTTGGATATTATCTGACATTGCTGTACTCCAAAAACACAAAAACCGTCACCTGACGGAAACCTTCCTTGCGACCAGGAAGGAACTAAACTGCCCCGATGGGTACCGCTAATAGTTTCCTATCATCGGTCAGCCCTGGGGCCACCATCGTCAATTCATATACATTGAACTGACAGATTCTTCAAAATGGATGCGGCGAATAGTTTCTGCCAACATCTCGGCTACTGATACCTGTCGTATACTGCTACATTGAGCAGCTTCTGCCGACAATGGAATCGTATCGGTTACAACCAGTGCGTCGAGCACTGAGTTTTCTACATTCTCTATCGCCTTACCTGACAATACCGCATGCGTACAATAGGCATATACGCCTATCGCGCCACGATCTTTCAGCGCCTCTGCTGCACTGCAAAGCGTACCAGCCGTATCGACCATGTCATCAACAATAATGCAGGTTTTACCCTTTACCTCACCGATGATGTTCATCACTTTTGCCATATTTGGCTGCGGCCGACGTTTGTCGATAATGGCAAGTTCTGCATCATCGAGCTGTTTCGCCACTGCCCTGGCTCGCACAACACCCCCGACGTCAGGTGATACAACGATCATATCTGGATATTTCTTCTTCCAGATATCACCCATTAAAATAGGCGAGGCGTAAACATTATCCACCAGGCATTTAAAAAAGCCTTCAATCTGGTCGGCGTGCAGATCTACGGTTAAAACCCGGTCAACGCCGACGCTGCCTAGCATGTTGGCAACAACCTTGGCAGTAATCGGTACACGCTGCGACCGTACCCGTCGATCCTGACGTGCGTATCCGAAATAAGGGATTACCGCCGTCACCCGGTCCGACGAAGCGCGTTTGATCGCATCGATCATAACCAGCAGTTCCATCAGGTTGTCGTTGGTCGGCGTGCAGGTGGGCTGGATTATAAATACATCCTTTCCGCGTACATTTTCACCAATTTCAACCGATGTTTCACCATCGCTGAATGTACCAACTGAAGCGTTCCCAATAGGAATCTCCAGGTGATGTGCAACGGCCCGAGATAGCTCGGGATTTGCATTACCTGTAAAGACCATTAAGTCGTTCGTGGCTACACTACCCACCATCCGCGCCTCTCATTCAGTCTAAAATATGGCTGGGCCGGCTGGATTATAAATTACATCCATGTAATTTACCCTGCGGGCCGCTTACGCGTTCAAAATGGCATTGTACATGTACGTACCGGTGTCGCGTAGCACACGGATGTGCGAGAGCGACCTCCGGCCATTTTGTCAAACCATTTGGTTCGACTCCAGCCCGGGGTCCTGCTTAATATTTCACCCCGTGGCTGCAGGTACTCAATATGGCTGGGCCGGCTGGATTCGAACCAACGCATGCCAGGATCAAAACCTGGTGCCTTACCGCTTGGCGACGGCCCATTAAACCTGGTCCAACTACTCCAGGGCGTCGGACCTCATGCCGGCCTCTGAGCCGGACGTCATCCCGGCCTCCGAGCCGGGAACAGCATTCCACATTGCTCGACTACCGGATTTCTATTCATCGCTTTGACAACAAAGCTCTCCCAATATTCTGCTGCGCGGGATTTTACACCCTCCGCCTGTTCCAGGCTATCGAAAGCGGCAAATACGCAGGCTCCCGTTCCGGACATTTTTGCGACACCATACCGGCTCAACCAGTCAATCGCCTGCCGTATCTCGGGATACAACGCACAGGCCACCTTTTCACAAACATTAGTGCCCGATCCGCGCTGAAAGGCGCGTATTGTGATGGCAACACAATCCCGTGTCAATTCCCTGGCTTTAAAAATTTCTGCCGTCGATACCAGCACTCCCGGGTCGATGACAACATACCAGGGTTCTATCAATTCAATCGGCGTTAACTGTTCTCCGATACCGGTCGCCCATGCGGCCTCACCCATCACAAAAACAGGCACATCGGCACCGAGGCGCATACCAATCGTCGCGAGTTCGGATAGTTCAAGATCCAGGCCCCACAGCTGGTTTAACGCGAGTAATGTCGTCGCCGCATTCGAACTACCACCACCGAGACCTCCACCGACCGGTATGCGCTTATCGATTGCAATACGCACACCCTGCTTTACCTTAAATCGTTGCTGCAATACTCTTGCCGCATGAATGGTGATGTCTTCTGTCTCGGATATCGACGAGTGACCAGGGTCTCGGCTTATCGAACCATCGGTGGTAGTAGCAATTTCCAGCCGGTCATTTAAATCGATGAACTGAAACACCGTTTGCAATAAGTGGTAACCATCGGACCGGCGTCCTGTAATATGCAGCATCAGGTTGAGTTTGGCCGGAGATTGCAGTATCAGTTGTTTCAAGTGAATTTAAATTAGTCAAATTCGGGGAACAGAACAACTGGTACGGCCTGGGTCTCTAATGGATACCAACGTTCGATAACGATCTTTAAAGCCAGCTTCTGATGCTTTAAATACATCTTCTTTGGTAAGCCCCCGGCGCTTGAGTCAGGGTCAAAATATTCCAGATAATTGACTGTCCAGTCATCTTGCTGCAGGGACTTTAACCGACCGTCGTGGCGTAACTCAAAGGAATAATCGGCAGGTGGGGGTTTCGGCAAACCCTTAATCCACCATTCCATTCTGCTAACGGGAATCGACCACCCCAGTACTCTATGTATCAGCGATTCGGCAGAATTATCAAAATACACCTGCCCGTCAGGCATGGTAAGCCGCGTCGATGCCAGGTCACCCAAACGCGGGGTCGATTCAACCCGAAATATTCCTTGCCCAAACGGTGCTTCGATCACGAATGCGAATTGGTCTTGCTCGCGCTGCCAGTTAATTCCAACCTGGTGTACCTGCTGGTCCACGAATATTGCCGACCTGGCATGAATTTCCCAGCTATCGATTTGTGCCAATTGCGTCTGGTGTCTGGCCCAGGCCTCGCGGCTTTCCGCTGTGATCGGGAGTTCGGGTAAGCTACTGCAGGCGCCAAGCAACAAAACAGTCGCCAACAGGGAGAAAGGATTTATTATTAAAGCGCGTATCGGCGCAAGGTAGTCGTGCAAAGCAGTGTGCCATCCGGTTTTGAGTGCTTTTATAGCTAGGGTATGAAACGTTCCATAATTTCCTGCAGCAATGTATCGTCCGGTGCTTTTTTCAGGGCTTTTTTCCACACGGTTTTCGCTTCTTCCTGATTTCCGCTGACCCATAGCACTTCACCGAGATGAGCAGCAATTTCACCATCGTCAAATCGCGACAGCGCATTGCGTAACAATCGAATCGCTTCCTCATAGTTGCCCAGGCGGTAGTTTATCCAGCCATAGCTATCTATGATCGCTGCGTCATCGGGCATGATTTCTATAGCTCGTTTCAAATAGTCATAGGCTTCCTCATAGCGGTCAGTTTGATCCGCCAAGGTAAAACCCAGTGCATTCAACGCATGTGCATTATTCGGTTCGGTTTCGAGGATGGTTTTAAGATCATTTTCAAGGATATCGATACGACCGACCTTCTCTGCGGCAAGCGCTCGGGCATACAGTAGATCTGAATTACCGGGAACGATATCCAGCGCTGTGCTATATACATCCATTGCATCGTTATAGCGTTTTTCCGCACGTAATAATTCTCCCTCGGTGAGGTAGATGCGTACCAGTGAACCATTTGACTGGCTACCCTTGAGCATTGACTGTAGATGTTCATGAGCCGCGTCGAAACGTCCGGTTTCGCCCAGCAAATTGGCAATGCGTAATCTTGCATCGAAAAGATATTCACCAATATGCACCTGCTCGAACCACTCGATCGCCTCTTCATAACGTCCCTGGTCCTCGTTAACACGACCCAGGTAATATTGAGCTTCGCCCTGACGTTCGCCCATCTCGACCAACATCAGCATGTACTTTTCGGCTTCCTCGAGGAGTTGGGATTCGAGTGATAGTAACCCCAGGGTATAAATCAGTTCGACATCTTTAGGTGAGCCCTGATGCAATTTCTTAAACTCGACACGGGCTTTTTCGTAATATCTCACATCGACCAGTAATCGGGCATAGGTCAACCGTAATCTCTGATCATTCGGCTTCTTGTCAACTGCCTTGCGTAAGCTCACCACCGCTTCCTCGCGTCGCCCCAATTTTAGCAATACCTGGGACCTGGCATTGTGAGCACCCCTGATATCCTCGGTCTTCATGGCCTCATCCAGGTATTCGAGCGCTTCTTTATGCTGCTCGCCCTGGGCAGCCATCATTCCGTGAAAAAACTGTGCATACGCCCGGTCACTATACTTCTCGGCAATCCTGCGAGTAACAGCGAGAACTGCTTCAGTATTTTTCTCGCGTGCCAACACAGCCAACAACGAAAAGAACAGTTGTTCATCGGCGACCTGGCTGTTTTCGATTATTTCATCCAGGTATTGATAGGCTTCTTCAACTTTATCCTGACGAATATAAATTGCGGCAATAATCTGGCGCGCTTCTATACGATCTGGTGCGAGTTCGATCCAGCGCTGGGCCGCTTCCGTCGCGGCCTCAAAATCCTGGCCATATACTGCAACTCGCACTGCACGCTCGGCTATTGCCGGGTTATTTTGAGATTTGGCGACCAGCAGATAATTTTTAACCGCGAGTTCAACTTGTCCCCGATGCATTGCTACCTCTGCCACCATCAGGTGGTAAGCATCGTTTCCGCGAGCAATTCCCTGCGGATCCAGGCGGTTGATCTGGGCCGGGTCCGACTGCACTAGTGATTCGCCCCCAGAGCCCGGAGTTTGCAGACCCGCACAGGCAGACAGTATTAAAGCAAATAGCAATAACGATAATCTGCTTAAATTAGTTAGAAGTTTCAATTTCATGCTCAATTCTATTGATTAGCCAACTTGGCCCGTATTATATGGAGTGTAGCATCCTGTTTGAAAAGCGCGATGTTTGGCGCTATAAAAAAGGATGTTTGACGGGACTGAAAAGTTCAGAATCTTCTTTCTGACAGCCAACCAGATCCCGAAATTCTACATAATATGATCACTTTGCCGCTGAAATGTTCATTAAGTGCAGTAAATCCCCGGACGGTTTTTTGAGCGTAACCTTGTATTTAGCGGGTCAATATCGGAAAATCAGGGGTTGGCACGCAATCTTTCCTAACCATCCATGTCTTTATTGTCGCTTGGCATCAACCACCAGACCGCTCCTGTCGATATTCGCGAGAAAATAGCATTCTCTGCGGATCAAATGACGCATGCCCTCGACGAACTACAGAGCCTGGCCGCAATTAACGAATCAGTCATTGTATCGACCTGTAACCGCACAGAAATATATTGCGATACATCCAGCGATCCCGGTAAAACCATTTTACACTGGCTATCTGAATATCACGGCCTCAGCAATGAGGCGCTATCGCCTTATTTATATCAGCACACCGACGAGGAAGTCGCGCGCCACCTGTTCCGTGTGGCCTCGGGCCTCGATTCCATGGTCCTGGGTGAACCACAGATTCTCGGTCAGCTAAAAACCTCATTCGATCAGGCACGAATTGGCAATAGCATAAATGCCA
Organism: Gammaproteobacteria bacterium; assembly: GCA_027293245.1. Lineage (GTDB taxonomy): Bacteria > Pseudomonadota > Gammaproteobacteria. The sequence goes on along the minus strand of JAPUFZ010000073.1, from coordinate 6,231 downwards.
TCCTTGGTCGGTTATTCCAGCATTCCTTTAATGTTGCCAAGCGTGTTCGCACCGATACCGAAATAGGTTCGCACCCGGTATCTGTTGCCTTCACTGCAGTCAACCTGTCAAAGCAGATTTTTGGTAGTTTGAGCGAATTGCAGGCCCTTCTGATAGGCGCAGGTGAAACCATCGAACTGGTTGCTCGTCATCTCCGAAGCCAGAATATTGGTTCAATGGTGATTGCAAATCGCAGCCTCGAAAGAGCGTCGAACCTGGCACAGCAAGTGGGTGCCAGTGCGGTGCAAATCAGTGATGTTCCAGAGCAACTCGAGAAGGCCGACATTGTTATTTCATCCACTGCCAGCCAACTGCCAATACTGGGCAAGGGCGCCACTGAATCGGCCCTGAAAAAACGCAAGCATAAACCAATATTCATGGTTGACCTGGCTGTACCTCGGGACATTGAAACCGAGGTCGGTAATCTCGATGATATTTACCTGTATACCATCGATGATTTGAACAAGGTAGTCGATAAAAACCAGCAGACCCGTGTCCTCGCTGCCGAAACCGCGCAGGAAATAATAAACATGGAGGTCAAAACCTTTGCACAATGGCTGGTGACCCACCAGGCGGCCGATGAAATTCGACAATTGCGTGCTAGCGCGGATGCGATTAAACAGCAATGTTTTGACCGTGTATTAGCCCAGTATCAACAAGACCATGATGCTGAAAAAGCGCTACAGCGGCTGGCCAATACGCTGACCAATAAAATGCTTCATGGTCCGACTATAGAAATGCGTAAAGCACTAAGATCCGACGACCAGGCAACCATACGATTATTAAAATCGCTGATATCTGCTGAATAATCAGCCCGGACACCTGTAATGAAACAATCCCTGTTAAATAAGCTCGAACTTTTGAGCGCGCGGCACGAAGAGATCGCCGCCTTACTGGCTGATATCGAGATCATCAACGATCAGCCGAAGTTTCGTAGCCTGTCGATGGAATACGCACAGCTCGAGAACGTTGTGAGAAGCTTTAGTGCATACCAGCAGGCTCAACAGGCCCTCGGCGCCGCACACGAAATGCTTGCGGATGACGATGCCGAAATGCGTGAACTCGCCGAAGAGGAAGTCGCCGACAGCACCCAACAAATAGAACGACTGGAAATTGAGTTACAAAAGCTACTGTTACCCAAGGATCCGAATGATAGTGCCAACGTATTTCTCGAAATTCGTGCCGGCACCGGTGGTGATGAAGCCGCACTGTTCGCCGGAGATCTATTTCGTATGTACAGTCGCTATGCCGAGTCGCAGCGCTGGCAACTGGAAATTCTCACCAGTAGCGGAGGCGAACATGGCGGTTATAAGGAAATCATTGCACGAATTATCGGTCAGGGTGCCTATTCACATCTGAAATTCGAATCGGGTGCGCACCGGGTGCAACGAGTACCGGAAACCGAATCTCAGGGCAGGGTACATACCTCTGCAGCTACCGTAGCCATTATTCCCGAGGGCGAAGAAGTCCAGATGATCGAAATCAATCCAGCTGATTTACGCATCGACACCTTCCGTGCTTCAGGCGCCGGTGGGCAACACGTTAATAAAACTGATTCAGCGATACGGCTGACGCATATACCGACTGGCACCGTTGTCGAATGTCAGGATGAACGCTCACAGCATAAAAACAGGGCGCGTGCCATGTCTTTGCTTCAGGCAAAAATATACGACGCGGAGAAACAAAAACAGGATCGGGAACAGGCCGCCGAACGTAAATCACTGGTCGGTGGTGGTGATCGCTCGGAAAGAATCCGCACCTACAATTTCCCTCAGGGGCGTCTTACTGATCATCGCATCAATCTGACCCTGTATAAACTGGATGAAATTCTTTCGGGGTCACTCGACTATGTAGTTGAACCGCTGATGCACGAGTATCAGGCGGAGCAATTAGCCAACCTGGCCGACGATGAGCAGGGCCTCACGCAGTAAACAATTATTTTCGATAGTGTGGGTCAGGGAAATAAAGTGGCCATCCATGGCCAATTGAAATCACCTATATTCAAAGGGGAGGAAATAGTTGATGTTCAGGCTACATTGTACTTTTGTATACCCAGAATCCATAGTGAACCAGTTCACAGCTTATGAGTAAACAAATCGACAATGCCATTGAATGGGGCTGTGCCCGCTGCGCGCATATCAGCGAAACACCAAAACTCGATGCAGAGCTATTACTTGCCCACTGCCTGGGCAAACCACGCAGCTACCTCTATAGCTGGCCCGAACAGCAGCTAGCGCAGGATGACTGGCAACATTATCAGGCGCTGATAGCCAGACGACAGGAGCCGACACCCGTTGCTTATTTGCTCGGCGAACGTGAGTTTTTCTCCTTGACCCTGAATACCGCCCCCACGGCTCTGGTGCCGCGACCGGAAACCGAGTTACTGGTCGAAACAACGCTGGCTATATGCTCGGGCCAAGCCACCGTAGATCTGTTAGAACTTGGTACCGGTACTGGAGCAATTGCCATAGCCGTTAAGGTTCATCACCCGGCGATTAATCTCTTCGCCACCGATATTAGTTCTGAAAGTCTCGACCTGGCCAGGCAAAATGCTGATCTGCACAGCGTAACCATCGACTGGATTGAGTCAGACTGGTTTTCACAAATAGACGGGCCATTCGATATGATCGTCTCAAACCCGCCTTATATACCTGCCACAGATCCTGCTCTTAAACAGGGTGACCTGCCGGCGGAGCCCCTGATCGCATTAAGTCCTGGTGAGACTGGCCTTGAAGCACTGGAGCTGATCATTATGCAAGCACCCGCTTATCTGAAACCAGGGGGATACCTGCTGTTAGAGCATGGTTTTGACCAGGCGGCCGAGGTAGCGAGCTTGATGCGTGAGCATGGCTTCATCAATATCGACTGTAAGCTGGATCTGAATGGTCTACCACGAGTTAGCCTTGGGCAATTGTTATAACAAGTCCCTAAAAACAGTATTGAATTTATCAGGTGCCCGGCGTAGTCTCTAAGCTATGGATGACACAGATCATTATCGATGTCGGCTCATATCCCTCAGGCCATCTGCCGACAAATCCAAACAGGCCGAAGCAGCCTGTGTTGCGCTGGCCGAAGTAGAAGGCATACTGCTTGCCGCTCCGTTCGACCCCTGTAGTATCCATCTGATGTATTCTCTCGACCAAATTTCTCTTGGACTGGTTACTGACTTGCTGGATGAGTTGGGTTTCGAACTGGATAAATCTATATTGGTCACCGTACGCAAGACGATTTACCAGTTTCTTGATGCCAACGCGCGCGACAACATGCACATAGACGTCACCAGTTTTCAGGAAGAAACCGATGAGACACCGGAAATCCCGCGTCGATCGTCCGAAAAGTACTGGGATGACTATCATTGATACCGGGTTGCATCGTGCCGGTACCGGATGACCGATTCTTAACATGTCTGGTATTATTAACCCTTCCCACCTGATCCAGGTCAGGTAAAATCCCCGGCGCATGTACCAGATAACCCTAATTGATATCGCTGCTGGTTTTATCCCGGTGCTAATCACTCTGGTTATCATTTGGCACTGGTCAGAAAACCCGAAATCTGCGCTGATCGCAATCGTTCGGATGTTGATTCAATTGCTGCTCATCGGTTATGTGCTCAATTTTATTTTTAACACAGACAGCCCCTGGATTATATTGCTGGTGCTGATATTCATGCTCGTAGCAGCCAGCTGGATCGGGCTCAACGCCCTGCCGGTCGATCCCAAGTCATTGTTTATCTACAGCTTCGGAGCGATCCTTTGCGGCGGCGGTTTTACCCTGGCTTTCATTTCCCAGTGGGTCCTGCATGCCGACCCCTGGTACCAGCCGCAGGTAATGATTCCAATCGCCGGGATGATTTTTTCCAATGCAATGAATGCAATCAGTCTTGCCGGCGAACGTCTATACAGCGAACTAGGCCATAACCAGGACTATTCCAGGGCTCGTAATGTCGCATTTCAGGCGGCGATGATCCCGGTAACTAACGCCTTGCTGGCGGTGGGACTGGTTTCACTGCCCGGCATGATGACGGGTCAAATTCTGGCGGGGACTTCGCCGTTAGTTGCCTCGCGCTACCAGATCATCGTCATGTGCATGATATTCAGCTCGGCCGGCATTTCGGTGGCGTTATTTTTGACCTTCCTGAAATATCGGGCAGCAGACCAGGGCAACGATTCATGTTAATTGCACTCGGTATAATTGGTGGGCTAATTCTGCTCGCAATGATTTACCTGGCGAGTCTTGACGGTGACTACGCGATTCGACGCAGCCTCAAGATCGATGCCCCGGTAGACGAGGTATTTGCCTGTATTCGTGATTTCAAAACCTGGCCCGAATGGAGCCCGTGGCTACTGCATGAAGCCGATACAAAAATTGATTATAGCGACGACTACCAGCAGGAAGGCGGCTTTTATAGCTGGGACGGAAAGCTGACCGGGGCCGGTAAACTCACCCATGTGAAAATCTATCCCGGCAAAAGCATCCACCAGGATATCGAGTTCAGCCATCCCTTCAAATCATTGAATCAGGTCAACTGGTACTTCGAAGACACGGATGGTTCGACAACGATTTCCTGGGAAATGATTGGTTCAGTGCCATTTTTGTTTCGTTTCATGCGCCAGAATATCGAGCCCATGATAAGCAAGGATTACGACCTGGGACTTAACCTGTTGAAAGGCTATCTTCGTCCTGAATCGACTCATCTGGTAGTTTTATTCTGTGGCAGGGAAACACTGGAAAGTTTCCGGTACTGGTCAATCCCGTTTAGCGGCAATCTTCGAGAATTGCAGGCCTCGCGCAAATCCAGTCTGGGTTCGCTGCAGGCGATAGCCGGTAAAGGCGGCGGCCTGGGGTTAAGCCTTTATCGCGAGATAAACTGGCAGCAAATCCACTATAGCGGTGAGGTCGCGATCCCGGTTAGCAAATCATCTTCCACATCAATCTACACTACGCGCCAGTTTACTGGCGGTGAATACTATAAGGTAGAAGCCCGGGGGGACCACGAATTTTTACCCCTCGCCTGGTATGCAGCGTTTACCCATTGCCGCATGCACAGGATTAAACTCGATAAATCGCGGCGATCGCTCGAAATCTATCGCGATGACCCCAAATTAGTCGATGACAGCAATCAAATACGAACTATTTTATATCTTTCGGTTAAGAAATGAGCAAAAAAATGGCTGGTTGAGATATCAACCAGCCAAACTTGTCATAATCGACAAAATAACCAAAGGAGGACAACGTGAGAGAGGTTAAGTGCTTAACCTATAACACTACACATAGTTATAGTGCATTAATTCTGTTTTTCCAGATTTTATTTGCCAAATATTTGAAAAAAGGGCCGGAAGCTTCTCAAACCAGGCCCGGCAGCAGCAATTTAGTTTCAAATCCATCAGATTTATATAGAATTGCGCTAAAGCAGTGTCCCTGTCCATCGCAAGAGTAATAGGCCCACCCAATCCGATCGACCAATCTGGTATCTTGCGCTATGCGCGCTTGAGCCTGCGCATCAGGCTAGAGGTATCCCAGCGTCCGCCACCCATTTTCTGAATCTCGGCATAATAGTCGCTAATTATCCGAGTAATCGGTAATGCTGCACCGTTTTTTTCACCTTCCTCCAAACAAATCCCCAGGTCCTTGCACATCCAGTCGACCGCAAAACCAAACTCGAATTCATCCTTGAGCATGGTATAACCGCGGTTTTCCATCTGCCAGGAACCCGCCGCGCCTTTTGATATGACATCGACAACCCTGGCACCATCGAGCCCGGACCGCTGGGCAAAATCGAGTCCTTCGGATAAACCCTGCACCAGGCCGGCGATACAGATCTGATTTACCATTTTGGTTAATTGCCCGGCGCCAGAAGAACCGAGTCGTTCGACTGCACGGGCATAACTGAGAATTACCGGTTTGGCGGTATCAAAAGCAGTTTGCTCACCGCCAACCATGACGGTTAACACGCCATTTTCGGCACCCGCCTGGCCACCTGATACCGGTGCATCGAGGAAAGGCACCTGTGATTGGTTTGAAATCTCACGCGCCACGTTAGCCGAGGCGGTCGTGTGGTCAACCAGAATAGCCCCATCGGTAATGCCCGCCAGCACACCGTCATCGCCATAAACCACCGAGCGCAGGTCATCATCGTTACCCACGCAGATAAAGACAAAATCGGCATCCTCGGCCGCGTCCCTCGGCGTAGCT
>JAPUFZ010000072.1 GCA_027293245.1 Gammaproteobacteria bacterium | reverse complement strand
CGCCACTGATTCGACCGAGGCATTCCCGGATCGGCAGTGCTTCGCAATCCTGTAATGCTGAGACCCTGCTCGCAATCCGGCCCAGAGCCTGGGCGACACTGATCGAGTCTGTGTCCCAGGGATCAGCGCAGCCAGGGGTTGTATTTACTATAGCTTTCATCGTGATTTTTTATTCAAATATCGGTTGCTAATGATGCGGTTTTAATCCGGCAGAAAATGGTCCCATGTTGGTCGAAAAAGCCATCATTTTGTTGATCTTATTGTACTTCGGCCAGCGTATTGGGAATAATAAATATTCATTGGCTGTCAGGACTTGCAATGACCTTTCCCCTCGTACTATGATGGTTCGTATAACTGGTACTTTTACGGCCTCGCCGAAGGCGGAAGGTACCATGGTTCGTAACCGGACCGTTATTATAACCTGCGGAGGATTAAGATGCAGAAGTCACTTCATATCGACCCGGGTAAATGCACCGGCTGTCTACAATGCGAGATGGCTTGCTCGTATGAGCATACCGGAACATTTAACCCGTCGCGATCCTATATCAAGGTCTTTACCTTCCATGACGAGGGCCGATTTGCGCCCTATACCTGCACCCAGTGTGACGAGGCCTGGTGTCAACGCGCCTGCCCGGTTGATGCGATCAGTGTCGATATGATGACCGGCGCCAAGGTTGTTTCCGATGACAAATGCGTGGGTTGTAAGGTTTGCACCATCGCCTGCCCCTTCGGCACCATCAATTACTCTCAGGCAACCGGCAAGGTGGTCAAATGTGATCTTTGCGGCGGTGACCCTGAATGTGCAAAAGCCTGCCCAACCGCCGCAATCACCTATGTTGATGCTGACTGGACCGGGTATGACAGAATGATGGCCTCGGCCGCTAAAAGTCTGCCTTCTGCTGAAGCCACAACCTAAATGAGAGGAAACGAAAATGTCCTGGACAAGAAAAATTCTGAGGGTCAATCTCTCTAAAGGTACCTGTACCCCCGAAGCGCTCAACATGGACTGGGCCAAAGCATACCTCGGCCAACGCGGCCTGGCGTCTAAATACCTGGTCGAAGAAGTCGACCCGACCTGCGATGCGCTCGGGCCCGACAACAAGCTCATTATGGCCACCGGCCCCCTCACCGGCACCATGGCCTCGACCGCGGGGCGCTATTCGGTTGTATGCAAAAGCCCGCTCACTGGCGCGATCGCCGCTTCTAATTCTGGTGGATTCCTCGGCGCTGAGATGAAGTTCGCCGGTTGGGATATGATAATTTTTGAAGGCAAATCCGAAAAACCAGTATATTTGCTGATGCAGGATGACAAGGTTGAACTGCGTTCTGCCGATGCCATCTGGGGCAAATCCGCCTGGGAAACCGACGATATTCTGCATGCCACCCATCAGGACCCGCAAATGCGTATTGCCTGTATTGGTCGTACCGCCGAAGCGGGTTGTCTGTATGCTGCGGTCATGAATGACAAGCACCGCGCCGCTGGACGCTCGGGTGTCGGTACGGTGATGGCCTCGAAGAATTTAAAGGCGGTAGCGATTCGCGGCACCGGCGGTATTGGTAATTTGGAAGATGCCAAAAAGTTCATGGATGCAGTCGATGCCGGCAAGCAGGTGCTGGCCGATGGCGCTGTTACCGGACAGGGTCTGCCCATATACGGTACCCAGGTATTAATGAATGTCATTAACGGTGTGGGTGGATTACCCGCACACAATATGCGTGATGTTGGCTTTGAAGGTGCGGGCGACATTTCTGCTGAAGCAATGGCCGAACCCAGGAAAAGCGATGGCAAACCAAACTTGACTACCAATGCCGGCTGTTTTGCATGCACCATCGCCTGTGGTCGAATCTCGACTGTCGACAAGACGCATTTTTCAGTCAAGGATAAACCCCAGTACCACGGGGCTTCCGGAGGTCTCGAATACGAAGCCGCCTGGGCACTGGGCGCGGATACTGGAGTCAGCGACCTGGATGCGCTGACCTACGTCAACTTCCTTTGTAACGAAGACGGTTTTGATCCAATTACCTTCGGTGCGACCGTGGCGGCGGCGATGGAAATGTTTGGAGACGGCGACCTCACCACTGATGACACCGATGGTATCGAACTCAAGTTTGGTTCCGCAGAGGCCCTGGTGGCGATCACTGAATTGTTGGTTACCGGCGAGGGCTTTGCCAAAGATCTGGGTCAGGGGTCAAAACGTCTGTGCGATAAGTATAAACGTCCCGAACTGTCGATGACTGTTAAAAGTCAGGAATTCCCAGCCTATGATCCACGCGGCATACAGGGTATTGGTCTGAATTATGCTACCTCAAATCGCGGTGCCTGCCATCTGAGAGGTTATACCGTCGCATCGGAAGTTCTCGGCATACCGGTGAAAACCGAACAGAACGACGCCGAAGGCAAGCCGGAACTGGTGAAAGCGTTTCAGGATGCGACCGCAGTGGTCGATTCGGCAGGATTGTGCCTTTTCACCACCTTTGCCTGGGGTATGGACAACATCGCCCCGCAAATCGATGCTGCCTGCGAAGGTGACTGGAGCGTCGAAGGCTGCCTCGAAGCGGGGGAACGAATCTGGAACATGGAGCGGATTTTTAACCAGGCGGCCGGTTTTACCGCAGACGACGACAAGTTACCCAAACGTATGCTCAATGAAGCGATTAAGGGTGGCCCGACCGATGGACAGGTTAGCCGCTTAGGTGAAATGTTGCCAAAGTATTACGAGATTCGCGGTTGGAATCCGCAGGGCGAGGTAACTGCCGAGACTCGCAAGCGCCTGTCCCTGTAAAACCCGGGAGGCTGTCCGCGGACGGCCTCTATTCTTTTCCCATGTTCTGATGGCGAGATAAACCTAATCGAAGAGCACTGAGCTATGCAACATATTATTATTGGTGCCGGCCCCGCAGGCGTGGTCGCGGCAGAAACCCTGAGAAAATGCGATGCGGAGGCTGCCATCACGATCATCGGCGATGAGCCCGAACCGCCTTATTCGCGCATGGCGATACCCTATTTCCTGAGCAATAATATTGGCGAAGAGGGCAGTTATCTGCGTGACCCTGATGCTCACTACAGCAAGCAGAATATCGAACTGGTTCAGCAGCGAGTCGAGAAAATCGATGTTAAGGCAAAACAGCTAGCCCTGGCAGACGGCAGTACTCGAAGATACGACAAGCTCTTGCTGGCGACTGGGGCAAGTGCGATTAGTCCGCCCATACCCGGGCTGGACTTACCCCAGGTACATTCCTGCTGGACCCTGGAAGACGCACGCCACATTATCGAACTGGCTCAACCGGGCGCGAATGTCGTGCTCATCGGCGCCGGATTTATCGGCTGCATCATACTCGAGTCACTGGTCAAACGCGGGATCAGGCTTACGGTCATAGAAACCGGTAACCGCATGGTGCCGCGCATGCTCAATGACAAAGCCGGCGGCTTACTCGAAAAATGGTGTGTCGAAAAGGGTATCGACGTTCACACCTCATGCAGTGTTGAGTCGGTTAAAGCCGCTGATAACAACGAAGTAGAAGTCAGCTTGAGCGATGGCAGCAAGTTACCCGCAGCGCTGGTGATCACAGCTACCGGGGTTAAACCGAATGTAGATATGCTCGAAGGTACCGATATCAAACTGGATATTGGTATATTGGTGAATCATTCGATGCAAACCAGTAACAGTGATATCTATGCGGCAGGTGATGTAGCGCAGGGTATCGATTTTTCGACCGGCAATTTCGAGGTCCAGGCAATACAGCCTACCGCTACCGATCACGGCCGTATTGCGGGATTGAACATGGCCGGTAATACAACCGAGCATCATGGTACCGTGAACATGAACATACTCGATACGGTCGGACTAATATCCTGCTCGTTCGGACTGTGGATGGGTGTCGAGGGTGGTGATCAGGCCGAGTTGTATAATCCGGGTGAGTTTCAATATATAAACCTGCAGTTTGATGGTGATTGCCTGGTCGGCGCCAGCACGGTAGGGAAAATCCAGCATATCGGTGTGTTACGCGGCCTGATCGAGTCCAGAATTGATCTTGGGCCCTGGAAAGATCGATTACTAAAAGATCCAAGCTGTATCATGGAAGCTTATCTGGCCTGTACCCAGGAAATTGGATATGCCTGATGGGTGCGTCGTAAAATGCGCTTTTTTCGCGATAGCGTCGTCAAAACCGTGCTCGAATGCTCATTTACTTCGTGTAAACTGCGCTTCTGCGCGCGGTTCTTCCTAGCTCTCACAAAAAAATCACTATTTTTCGAAGCACCCATATATAGAGAATGGTAGTGCGATGAAAATGTATATCGAGTTTTATGCTTCGTTGATGAAGTATTTGCCACCCGGTAATTCCAGGTTTCGGAGAGAAGTTAAGGTAGAGGATTCGCTAAAACTCAATCGCCTGATTGAGTGCTATCACATCTCGCCTGAGGAAGCCCACCTCGTGCTCGTCAATGGCCATTATATTTATCATGAAGACAGGCCGAATCGAAAACTGATAGAAGGCGATGTTGTTTCCATCTGGCCACCGGTGGCTGGGGGATAGGGTGCGTACTGATCCAGCCCCCGAATCTGGAATCATCGAATATGAAATGGGTTACGGCGCTGACGAATTCGGTAATGTTCTAACCGGTGCTTTTACCGGTGAGCAGTCGGATTATGCCTGCGAGAAAATCTCAACCCATCACTGGTGTATCACCCAGGCTGGCGCCGATTTTGCGATCGAAATTGGCGTCAGCGAAAAACCACCCCGCAGGCTCGGATTATTCGTATTGCCGGTACTACAGGTTGAGTTTCAAATGCTCGACACGGCGCCTGATCTGCAGATGAAGTTCTTACAACGGTTCCATCAATATTTTCACAAGGGCGGCGGTTAATTCGTTATGGATGAAAAACAACGCGATCGTTACGCCCGTCAAATCCGCTTATCGCAATTCGGTGAGCAGGGACAACAGAAAATACTCGATGCTAGCGCGCTGATCATTGGCATGGGTGGTCTCGGTTCGCCAGCGGCCATGTACCTGGCGGCATCGGGTATCGGCAAGCTGGTGATCAGTGATTACGATATGGTCGAGGCCTCCAACCTGCAGCGTCAGATAATCCACGCCGACCGGTCGATTGGCGAAAACAAGGTCGACTCGGCGAAGGCGACTAT
>JAPUFZ010000071.1 GCA_027293245.1 Gammaproteobacteria bacterium | reverse complement strand
TCAACAAATTTCTCGATTACGTCATCGGCGTAATGGCGATAGCCGAGCGCATTCTGACCCCGCAGTAACATTTGCATCGGCGTATTGGGCATTGCCGCCTTGAGTAAGCGCAGACGTTCCCAGGGGTCTTCGCCAAGGAATCGAATACAGGCGTCAAATGTGGCGCCACCCCAGGTTTCGAGTGACCAGTAACCAACTTTGTCGAGTTTTTCGGCAATCGGCAGCATGTCTTCGATGCGCATACGAGTGGCGAATAGTGACTGCGTGGCGTCGCGTAATACTACATCTGTTATTAGAAGGGGCTTAGTCATGAATGGAGGCCTGTTGGCTGGTTTATTGGTCGCGGGATTTTCTGAATTTATGAATCGCCGCCTGGATCACAGCGATGTGCAGACTGTCGTCCGTCACTGGCGGCTGGACGGCCGGGGCCGGGGCAACCGGTTGATCTTCAGGAACCAGTTTTGAAATAATCGAAACGATACCGATTAACAGGCACAAAATGATGAACACCGAACCCATGCCCAGACCGAGTAACTGTAAACTTTGTGTAAGAAGCGCATCAATATTCATTGTTTTCAGTCAGTTATTTCAGGTTGCGGTAAATGGCGCCGAGTATACTATAAATATAAATTTTATAGATACCCATTGATAAAACCGATCCCCGGTACTGGTTTGATTATTCATTTGTGTTCCACAGCTAAAAAAGATTTTTGTGAATTTGTAGCAGTAATTTGTGTGAGCTTACTTTAAGATACCCAGGTCTGAAAAAAATTAGCCAGTCATCTACCCGCCCAGGCTCATGTTCGAACTAATCACCAATGCCAATGTGTATGCCCCGCAATCGCTGGGTATTGTGAATCTTCTGATTTGTGCCGGAAAAATTGTCTACCTGGGCCAACAGGTTCCACAACTCGACGATTGTTTACCGGTGCAGACCACAGATTTGAATGGTTTGCGACTAATTCCAGGTTTTATCGATGCGCATACGCACATTACCGGCGGTGGCGGTGAAGCCGGACCCTCGACGCGGGTGCCACCCCTGGGGCTGAGTCAGTTCACCCGGGCAGGTGTTACCAGCGTGGTAGGTCTGCTCGGCACAGATGATTTGACACGTAACCCCCAAACCCTGTTGACGCAGGTAATGGGCCTGCGCGAAGAAGGCTTATCCGCCTGGTGCTATACCGGCGGATACCACGTGCCGGTCATTACCCTGACACAATCGATACGCAGCGATATCGTCAACCTGGACCCGGTTATTGGAGTCGGCGAGGTGGCGCTCAGCGACCATCGTTCAAGCCAGCCGACGCTAAATGAAATCCTGCGTCTGGCGAGCGAGGCACATGTCGCCGGGTTGATGACCGGTAAAGCAGGTATCGTGCATTTTCACCTGGGTGATGGTGCACGTGGTTTATCGATGATTCGAGCCTGCCTGGAGAAAAGCGAAATTCCCGCACGCGTGTTCAACCCCACCCACGTCAATCGAAATAAGGCTCTGTTTGAAGAAGCCTGCGAACTAACAAAGCATGGCTGTACGGTTGATCTGACAGCATTTCCAGCCGGCAACGACGATACTGGCTGGTCAGCCGAAGCGGCTGTTGCGCTGTATTTTGAAAAAGGCTGCGATCAACAGAAATTAACCATTAGTTCCGATGGTGGGGGTTGCATGCCAAGTTTCGATGCACAGGGTGAGCTACTGAAAATGGACTTTGCTCAAAGCTCGGCGATGGTGATTACGCTAAAGGCCATGCTCGAGCTGGAACTGCCAATCGAAAAAATATTGCCGCTGATGACCAGTAATGTCGCCAGCCTGCTTAAATTCCATCATAAAGGTCGAATCGAAACAGGGCTTGACGCGGATCTACTGGTGTTGAATGAAAGCCACGAAATCGACAGTGTCATGGCTAACGGTGCCTGGCATATACGGCAGGGTGAGCAATTAATTCACGGATTGTTTGAAGATTAAGAAAACACTATGAGTCCTTCGCCAAAGAAAAATGGTCATACACGCGGATACGTGATACCGATTGGTGGTGCCGAAGAGCGTACCGGTGCCCAAAGGGTATTGAAGCGCTTCGTGCGATTATGCGGTGGTAGAAAAGCCAGTATCGTAATCATTCCTACCGCTTCCAACCTGCCCGATACCGGCGATAAATATATCGAGATATTCAACAAGATCGGAGTTAGCGATGTCGTCTCGCTGCCGATTAATGAACGCGCCGAAACAGACCGGCAGGATTATCTCGACCACCTGGAACAGGCGGATGGCATATTTATCACCGGTGGAAACCAGCTCCGCCTGTCGACTATACTCGGCGGCACCGAAGTCGCAAAAAAAATTCGTCGGCTAAATGCCGAAGGTGTGCATGTGGCGGGTACTTCGGCTGGCGCGGCAATTATGCCCGAACACATGATAGCGGGTGGTGACGCCGGCGCTATGCCCTCGGGTGACGGGGTCAATCTGGCACCTGGCCTGGGCCTGACCAATGCACTTTTAATAGACCAGCATTTTAGTCAACGCCAACGACTCGGACGCCTGTTGACGGCTATATCCTACAACCCATTTATGCTGGGTGTCGGCATTGATGAAGATACCGCTATTTTTATCGACCCGGAGCATAGTTTTGAAGTCGTTGGCAGTGGTGCCGTCACGGTTATCGATCCGATTCATCTGAGTTACTCGTCGATGAGTAAGGCGTCGAAAAAGGACTCCCTGAGTATGCTTGATTTGAAATTACATATTTTGTCGAAAGGTTGCACTTTCGACATAGTGGACAGAAAACCCTTCCCGCCCAAATAGGCATTCGCTATTTGATAGAACAATCAGTTCGTGTACCCTGTAACAAAAACTGTGCTAGCCCGCATTTCTCACCAGGGAGCGGGATGATCGCGCAGGGCTTTGGATTCACAGGGGATTTTCTGAAGGAGCGGAATAACAGTGCGTATTACCGACTGAAGAAAATTCCTTGTGGGTTCAAAGAACAAGCGAGGGCCCGTCATCCTGGTGAGAAATGCGGGCTAAAAGTCTTTCGGACGATAATCGTTCGCTCTGAGCCATGACTACAGGAACTCGAGATGAAAATAACCGCGACCAATGTTTATGTAGGCCCCAGTATTTATGCCAATTTCCCGGTCATTCGCATGGTACTGGATATCGGCGTACTGGTTGACTGGCCATCGGTAAAATGTGGCAAGGGCTTCACTAACGGTTTACAAAAGGCGTTACCGACACTGGCCGAACACGGTTGTTCCTACCGCGAGGAGGGTGGTTTCATTCGTCGGCTGACCGAGGACGATGGCACCTGGATGGGACATATCATGGAGCATGTCGC
>JAPUFZ010000070.1 GCA_027293245.1 Gammaproteobacteria bacterium | reverse complement strand
TCCAGCTAGTTGGTCTTGGCACGTCGCCCTGCGGGTATAACTCCCGCAGGCGTCGAACTTCAGCTTCCAGAACGGTCCGTTTCCCAACAGGGGACGACTGACAGGAAGCGGCAGCGCTGAACCGACTGCCATCAGGTCTCGAGTTAAAATAAGCCTCAGCGTCCTCTGCCGGTAGCTGTTCAACGCTGCCCTGCACCCTGATTTGTCTGCTCATCTCGCGCCAGTAAAACAACAGCGATGCCTGTGCATTGTTTGCCAGTTCCTGTCCTTTTTGGCTGCGCGAGTCGGTATACCAGCAAAATCCCAGTTCATCGTACTGCTTGAGTAAGACAATTCTTGCCGAGGGTACACCGTCGCTAGTCGCGGTCGCCAGTGTCATTGCGGTGGCATCAATTGCTTCCATATCGATGGACTCCTGCAACCACCTGCCGAACTGAATCATTGGATTGGGATCCAGGGTATCCCTGCTTATACTGCCACTCTCGTAGTGGCGACGATGATCACTCAGATCTTTTCTAATCGACATTACGATGATTTATCTTAGAAAACCTTGTTGAACAGGCTTTGCATCACTTGCCAGGAGGCCTGGTCGGCCTCGGCATTGTAACCGACGTCGATACCATACTTGCCGGCATTTTCATCCGCTCCTGGATTAGAAAAGCCATGTTTGGCGCCCACGTACAGATTAACTTCATAGTCCGCACCGGCCGCATCCATCTCTGCCTTTAAACTGGTCAAATCGTCCATCGTCACCATCGAATCTGCTTCACCATGACAAACCAGGATTCGTGGCTGAATACTACCTGGTTCGGCCTGGTGAAACGACCCCAGGGCACCGTGAAAACTGGCAACCGCCGAAAGCGGTAACCCTATGCGCGCCATATGCAACACCATTGCACCACCAAAGCAATAACCGATAGCAGCCGTTTTTTCCTGATCCACCAAAGCCTGGTCGAGTAGTAACTGGTAACCGGCGCGCAGGGCCGCCGAGCCTTGATCCATATTGTCCAATACGCCGGTCATCATACTGCCGGCTTCGTCAGTATTAGTGGCAATACTGCCATTGCCGTACATATCAATAGCGAGTGCAACATATCCCAGTTCGGCGAGCTGGTGCGCGCGTTCAATGATGTAGTCATTGACTCCCCACCATTCGTGCACAATTAGCACTCCGGGCACTGGCGCATTGATAGATTCGTCGTAGGCGAGATAAGCCTGGTGTGTTTTATCACCGACCTGATAGTCGATCTTGCTAGTAAGAATATTCATCGGTTCACCTCCAGTCAATTCAACAATACAACATAAAACAGTAAGACCGGAAAATCCACTATTGCGGGACTCTTGGCGTTTTCACAACTTGAGTATTAAGCGCATTCGATTTAGATTGATCGCATGAATCGACTGGATCATCTGGTAATTGCCGCAGAAACACTGCAACAGGGTGTGGATTACATCCGTTCAGTACTGGCTGCCGAGATTCCCAAAGGGGGCGTTCACAAGACCATGGGTACGCACAATCACCTGATGCAACTGGGAAACGATGCCTATATAGAGGTCATCGCCATTAACCCGGAAGCGGCGCTGCCCCAGCAACCGCGTTGGTTTAACCTCGACGATAGCCTGATGCGCGCCTCGCTGCATCGGCAACCGAGGCTCATTACCTGGGTTATCAATACCACAGATATAAAGGCTATGGATCGTGATTCGGCATTTCCGATTGGCATTCCGACCGAACTCAGTCGTGACGCATTGAGCTGGCAGGTTGGACTAACCGAAGACGGCCGGCTACTGGCGAATGGCCTGGTGCCCTATGTGATCCAGTGGCATACCGAGCAGCACCCCTCGAGGTCGATGGCAGATCTGGGTTGCCGCCTGCATTCGTTGGAGATCTTTCACAATCGCCCCGACTGGTTACGCTCGACACTCACCTCAATGGGTGCCGATCACCTGGTCAGTATTCATCCATTACCTGATACCGAAACGCCTTATCTATCCGCCAATATTGAAACCTCATCAGGCCTGGTAAATTTAAATAGTAAGCCGGTTTGAAATTCAACAAAATGCTCAGGGATTAAACAGCCATGCCTCGGGGCTACTGAATTCCGGCCTGAAATAACATATCATTCGACCATCCTCGGTTGCATCGGCGCCGGGCTGCCAGGGTGCTATACCATGTAGAGCAAGCCGATGGACAAGATAAGCCTGGCCCGGCCTGGCCAGTATTTCTACCCGCTTACAACTTTTAAATACGGCGCGACGACACTCGTGATATATCCCGGTCACATCGAGCTCACCCCATTCACCCGTTGGTAATCCTTCGAAAGCCCGCATAAAAAATTGCCGAACGATTTCATGCGAACCCTGCCAGACCACAAAGGGCGAAGCCCCTTTAGAATACTCGACCATCGGTATACCGAGAATAAATCCATGATATTCGCGTAAATGTCGGCGCCGGTCCGGGCCCTCGGGTAATAACCCATCGACATGTGCTGCATCTCGATCTCTCCGATAAATAAAAGCCGCTTCGGACTCATCGTCCTTCGGTCGTGGATAACCCGGATAACAAACCGACACCTGGGCGCGGTCCCAGTCAAAAGCAGCCAGTGCCAGCGACTCATGTATAAAGTCAATGACTGCCGCGCGAATTTCGCCACTCGAACCGAGCGAACCATCGGTCCTGTTCGGCAATGCATTGACACCAGCCTGCCAGGTCCCACCACAGCGCAGCCAGCGAATATTTTCATCGGCCTTAATAGCCTGACGCGCATATGGCAGTGCCTGGGTTACCCAGTTTGCCAATTGTCGGTCGTAGTTAAACAGGCACCAGCCTGTTTTGAAGAATTCAGATTTGTTCATCGTAACATTGCGCAAGAAGACTTCGATGCTATCATGGAAAGCCTGATCTCATCTCCAGTATCGAAACATAAAAACTACTGACTAAGTCAGACCAATATCATGGCGGAAGACCTGCAAACAAAAATCTCCAACCTGGACTGCTGGCGTTCGAAGGTACAGATCGAACCCCTGGGGGGCGGCATGACTAATCTGAATTTCAAGGTCACCGATGGTGGTCGACAGTATGTCGTACGCCTTGGCGAAGATGACCCGGTGCATCTGATCTCTCGCAGCAATGAAATCGCTAGCAGCAAGGCAGCCTTCGAGGCAGGGGTCTCCCCCGAACTGGTATACAACGAGCCGGGTGTGATGGTGGTGCGATTTATCGAAGGCAGGGTTTTTCAGGAAGCGGATATTCGCGATGACAATAACCTGTCTCGAATAATCGAACTGCTAAAACGCTTTCATATTCAGATACCAAAGTATTTCCGGCAGATCCCGGTCTTGTTCTGGGTATTCCAGGTTTTACGCCATTACCAGGGCCTGTTGAAAGAAGGCAATAGTCGTTATGCGAAACGTCTAACTGAACTGGATGCAATCGCCGCCAGCCTGGAAAAAGAAGTCGGTAAGGTTAAAATCGTTTTTGGTCACAACGACCTGCTCGCTGCCAATTTTATCGATGACGGTGAAAAAATCTGGTTGATTGACTTCGACTACGCCGGCTTCAATAGTCCGCTGTTTGACCTTTCAAATCTCGCCTCTAACAATGCACTCTCGGTCGATCAGGAAATTACCATGCTTGAGTCATATTTTGGTTCGAGCTGGAACCGTCACCAGTGGTGCGGTTATTATGCAATGAAATGCGCTTCGCTATTACGTGAAACACTCTGGTCCATGGTGTCAGAAATATACTCCGAAATCGAAATGGACTTCCCCGCATATACGAGTAAAAACCTCGATCGATTTGAACTGGCTTTCGATGATTATTGTCGTGAATACGATTAAACCAGGATATACAGGAACCCTTCCATGCAGCTAGATATCGATTTTGTTCGCCAGCAATTTGTTCAACTAAATGACGAGCCAGATTTTGTATTTGCCTCCAATGCCGGCGGCAGTTATGTCTGCAATCAGGTCAATGAGTTACTCGAACATTATAATCGGCATACCCGGGTACAGCCCTACTCTAACTATAAATCATCCAGCGAAGCTGGCGCGGCGATGGATCGAGCGAAACAGGATTGGGCTGCGGCATTGAGTATAGATCTCTCCGAGCTCACGATCGGACCCTCTACTTCGATGAATACCTATGTCATGTCACAGGCGATTGGTGATTGCTGGCGAAGCGGGGATGAAATTGTTGTCACCAACCAGGATCACGAGGCCAATAACGGTGTCTGGCGGCGCAAGGCTATCGAAAAAGACGTCACTATCCGCGAATGGAAGGTCGACCCGGACAGTGGGCTGCTCGACATCGAAGCACTACTTCCGCTGCTGAATAATAAGACTCGCTGGGTGTTTTTCAGCCACTGCTCAAACCTTGTCGGCACCGTTAACCCAGTAGCGTCGATTACAAAAACCATAAAAGCTCATTCTGCGGCCCGGGTGTTTGTCGACGCAGTGGCCTATGCACCACACCACATCAGCGATTTGAAAGCACTGGGCATCGATGGTTATGCCTTTAGTTTATACAAGGTTTTTGGCCCACACCAGGGTGTCATGTATATCAACCAGTCAATTCGAGACGAACTGGTTTCGCAGGCGCATTATTTTCTGAGCGGCGATCCAGGCAAAGACTTTAACCCGGCAGGCCCGCAGCATGCACAGGTAGCAGCCTGTGCCGGTGTGCTCGATTATTTTAAGCTGCTACACAGCCATCATTTTAACGACAGTAATATCGAAATGCCGCAAAAACTGGCCGATATTCACGGCTTGATTCAACAGCATGAAAACCAGCTTGCGGCACCGATACTTGAATTTCTCGACACTCACGCCGATGTTAGACTCATTGGTAAAGCCACCGTGCGCGATGATGATCGCCCACCAACCATCGCGTTTAAACCATTAAAACAAAGTTCGCAAAAACTTGCGCAGCAATTGCAGGATACGGGCATCGGCACCGAAAATGGACATTTTTATGCCCACCGCCTGGTGCGTGACCTCGGTATCGACCCTGACGATGGCGTGGTTCGAATCTCCCTGGTGCATTACAATCGACAACAGGACGTGGCAAAAATTCTGACTCAGCTAGATCGCGCATTGAATTAGTGCCGAAACGATGAAAGCCAGTTTTGCAACACCCTTCGGGCCATCGAGATTATGGATATTGGTTGTCCTGGTTAGCTGCTTTGCAGCACCAGCCGGGGTTGCTCAAACTCCCCCGGCAACACAGGAAGTCCTGGCTTATAGCGGATTGTTCAAAGCGGTGGTAGAGCAGGATTCGGCTGCACTGAAAAAAGCGATTGCCGAATCCGGCCAGGTCGACATCGATGACAACCACGGTAGAACACCATTGCATGTTGCCGCATACACGGCAGACCATGAGGCCATGCGTCTACTGGTCGACGCCGGCGCGGACTCCAACG
>JAPUFZ010000007.1 GCA_027293245.1 Gammaproteobacteria bacterium | reverse complement strand
CCAGTGTTTTTGTTCGAGGCAGAGTATTGACTTCGATAATCTAGTACGCAAAACTGGTTTCTAACATAAACTGGCGTTGGAGAACAATGTGATATTCAACTTGAAAATTTCGCTAACGGCGATCCTGGTGATGCTGTTTTTATCTGCCCCCGCATTTGCCGGCTGGGATCCCAATGCAGAGCAAAAGGCACTGGATACCGTGGCCGCATTCAAGAAAAATGACTCAGGCATGGGGGCATATTTCTCGAAATCACGCGGCTATGTTGTCTACCCTTCAGTTGCAAAGGCGGGGTTCGGTATTGGTGGTGCGCATGGTAAAGGTATTGTGTTCGAAGCTGGCAAAGCGATAGGTACCTCATCATTAACCCAGATCAGTTTCGGTTTTCAGCTCGGTGGCCAGGTTTACAGTGAAATTGTTTTTTTTAAGGACAGTGCCGCAATGAACCATTTTAAAAAGGGTGAAATTGAAGTCAGTGCCCAGGTGTCTGCTGTCGCCGTAACAGAAGGCATTTCAGCCAAGACGGGTTTTAAAGACGGTATAGCGATCTTCACAATGGCCAAGGGTGGCCTGATGTACGAGGCCTCGGTCGCCGGCCAGAAGTTATCATTCAAAAAAGAATAGCACTAACACATCGAATGGAGTGATGGATAGTTCTGTATAAGTTTGTCAACCTGTGACGGGATTCGATATAGCGGGCTTGTTCGCGAATAAAATTTGCTGATCTGATGTTTAAGCGGTGGTTGAAATCTGCGACTGGAGAATTTTATCTGAATTTGGTAATAAAAATGTAGCGGCAAAAATCGTCATAGCGGCAATCGCGAGTATTTCAAACAACTTGCTAAATCCCCAGTTTCCATGCACCCAACCGATGAGCGGCAACGCAGAGGCCATCACTGAAAATGACACAACATAGCGAATTGCATAAGCACGGCTACGCCATTCACTACGCGCCATTCGTCCTACCAGGACATCGTTGATCGGAATTTGGCCAAACACTACCAACATGAAAGCGATTGCCACCAGGAGCGCCGCAATTCCATTTAGTTGTGTCATCAAAAAAAAGAAAATTGCCTGGAACAATGCGACAGCGGCGAAAACGATCCGTATCGAATGATGATCTACCAGGTAGCCTATGGCAAGCTGTGCAAATGCGGCCACTGAAAATACCAGGAAGGTATACCATCCTAACAGGGTCGCAGAACCGGCAATATCCACCAATCGCTCTTCAAAGATCCTCGGTAGGGCAAAGGTCGTGCTCTGAAAGATGAGTCCGCCGATCGCCGTGGTTAAAAAGATAACGCCAAAAACTCTGAACAAGGTGTTTCCTGGTATCAATGGGGTATCTGCGTTTTGACCAGTGTCGGTGGACACCGGGCGAGCAGTCGCGATATGTTTATCGCCTTTAATAAAAATTATGTAGGATATGCCAATCAATATTGAAATTACCCCGGGGGCATAAAAAGCGCTTCTCCAACCTACGCTGTCGATTAAGAATCCTGTTAACAGTGCCGCGCTGGCTACACCTAAATTACCGAAGATGCCGTTTATGGCAAGAGGAATACCGGTCCTGTTACGTCCATCTACAACCATAGCGAGACCCACTGGATGATAGATTGCTGCGAATAAACCGACCAGGGTCAGGCTGGCGGCAATCTGAAATGGGTTGGTCGCCATACCGACAAGAATCGAGCTTGCGCCGATTCCGATAAAAAAGATGGCAATCATGCCTTCGCGGCTCCATTTGTCTGCGATCCATCCCGCCAGAATGGCGCCAATTCCGAAAGCCACGAATCCGGGGGTCGCGTAAGGGATTAACGCAGCGTAACTGATACCCCATTCACTGCTCAGTCGAAATGCCGCCACTGAGGCAAAAATCAACATGAACAAATGGTCGAGAAAATGACCGAGGTTGAGATAAAGAAATTTTACCTGACTTCGCTGCACAAGACTGGCCTGGGGTTGACTGGACCACCATTGTGATGAAAAATAAAAAGGCGTACTTACTGTAATAGGTCAATAAATGCCGAAAACACGCCAAATTACGATTCCGATCAATAAGAACCTGGTTCAACTCGAAGAACTGCCTCAATCTGTGATCGCCTATGGGCGCGATCTGGGTAAAGGCGATACCCTGCCATTTCATAGTCATCGACGCGCACAACTGGTGTATGCCAGTAACGGTGTTATGGTCGTAACAACGAGAACTGCCTCGTACGTGGTTCCGCCGCTACGCGCGGTCTGGATGCCAGGCGGTGTCGAACACCAGATCGATGCTCGAAGCGCCGTTTCAATGCGTACCCTGTATATTGACGTCCAGGCGGCTGCTGGTTTGCCAGATGTAGTATGCGTGCTACAGGTGACGCCCCTGCTGCGAGAGTTAATAGTTGAGGCTGTTACTACAGGCCCCGGTTACGAACCAGATAGCCCGCAATCGCGGATCATGGCTGTAATACTCGATCAAATTCGCAGGCAGCCGGTTGTATCGCTCGCTCTTCCGATACCCTCCGATCCGCGCTTACGACGCCTGGTACAATCGCTGATCAGCAATCCTGCCGATTCACGTAGCCTGGACGAATGGGCAGGCGAGGTAGGCGCCAGCAAGCGAACCCTGGTACGTTTATTCCGCGCGCAAACCGGCATGACGTTTCGTGACTGGCGGCAGCAAAGACGTCTGCATCGCGCGCTGGAACTTTTAACCACGGGCGAGACCGTGACATCCATAGCACTCGAGGTCGGTTACGACAACACCAGTGCATTCATCGCAATGTTTAGACGCTGCCTGGGTACGACACCGATGCGCTACCTGAATATCACTGACCAGGCTTAGGATGTTTTTTTCTAGTGGTGGTTTTTCAATAGCAGGAATAGTTTCGAATGCCTGCTATTTATCATCTATCTGGCGGAATCGAATAAGTACCGGTGGCATGCGCAACGATATCTTGCTGGCTGAATATCGATACCTGCATGACTGCGAGGCGTTTGCCAAGTTTGATTATCTCGCCCTCGGCGATCAGATCAGATTTGCTGGGTTTGCGTAGAAAATTGATATTAAAG
>JAPUFZ010000069.1 GCA_027293245.1 Gammaproteobacteria bacterium | reverse complement strand
ATTTATGCCCGGATCTGAGTGGGTAATGCCAACCTTGGTGGGTGTTAGGTAACTATGTGAAATTACTCAGGTATGTGATAAGTCGTGGGGCTGCAGCTTTCGAGAATACGGATTACAAACCCACCGATAAAATGTGTTTTTCAGCCCGACCATTGCAATAAGATGTTTGCTTAGCGCCAGCAAGGTAAGCAACCTAAATGTTGGTATTGGTGTTGGTATCGGAGAGAATTAGAAAAATTAATCACCTGAAAATCATAGACTTAAGTTCTTAGTTAAAGGGTGCCCTCAGCCTCCAATAATTGTTTTAAGATACCCAGAGTTGCCGGAATATTCCCGTCAGCTTAACTCTTTAAGCAACGCATTTGCTTGCCTTAGATCGGCAGTATCAAGACCCTCGGTAAACCAGTCATAGATCGGGTGGAGTAGTTCATGGGCCTGGTCAGTTTTGCCTTCGGTCTGCCACAGCTGGGCAAGACTCATTGCAGCTCTTAGTTCCAGAGACCTGGCATTTTGCGTACCTGCTATTTCTATTGCTCGCTCGAAAGCCCCTTCGGCTTCGGCTTGCATTGAAATTCCAAGCAGCATTCTTCCTTTTACACGATACAACTCTGCCTCAACCAGGTGCACATCATTGCGTTGCCCGAGACTAATGCTATTTTCCAGCAACTCCAGGCCTTCCTGTACCTCGCCGATCTGCGCTAATGATTCGGCAACCAACGATATCGGTACTGCCGTCCAGGAGTTACCGACTTCGATCCATTGCTCTACCGATTCCCGCATCAACACAAGACCCTCCTGCCTTTCGCCCCGCTGAAACTTTACCCAGCCGATCAATCCTCTGGCTAAAGCCAAGTTGTCATGCATCATTTCCTTCCCGGAAAACTCGAGTAAATTTTTCGCGGCCTGATCGAGCAGTTCTTCTTCTCGCCGTATACTACAGAGCAATAGGAATATCCTCAGTGTGGTGGTTAAAGTCGTGGAATGATCCAGTTCCTTTGCCAGGCTAAACGCCGAATCGAACCTTTGTTGGGACTGTTCTGGGTAACCCAGTAGCCAGAATACGAATCCGCTAACATATCGTGCGCAGACTCCCGGGTCGTGCCCTCCGTAAGTGAAAGTCAATGCATGATGCACATCCGGGCGGTAAAGCTGTATGCCCTGATCGCAGTGTTCGAGTGCAGTGCGAAGACCACCGTTAATATATCGGACCGCCCACTGGCAATGATGAGCCTCGAGCATCAATTCTGTATCGTTATGTTTTTGGCCGACTTCGAGTAACTGGTCGGCCAGTTCACATGCCTTGCTTAACTCCGATTTAATGTAGTGATGGAACCATAATCCCCACAGTATTGGATACTGATGATCATGCTCGCCCAGTTGTTCACACAGCATTTGAGCGCGGAGATAATTCTCGACTACCACCTGCGATGCCGCGCCTTCCTGGTTCACCAGCGGCACGCCTAACACCATCCGAAAATCAATTTCATGACGAAATTTCTCCTCACCATCTGGCATTGCATCAACTATCGACAGTCCACGCCGTAAATTCGCAATTGCCTCGACGTGGGCACTTTGCTTCGTGCTCTGCTGGCCCGCTTTTAACCAGTAGCGAAGCGCTGAACCGACCAGTCCAGCCTCCGAATAATGGTGGGCAAGCAACTCGAGTTCAATCTCCTTTTTATTCAAAAATCCATCTTCCAGGATTTTAGCGATTCGGGCGTGCAACTTGCGCCGCCTGGCTTTGAGCAAACTTTCGTATGCTGCATCCTGCACCAGCGCGTGTTTGAACACAAATTGACCCAGATTCCTGGAGCCTCGACGAAAAACAAGACCCGTATCTACCAGTTGATCGAGTTTTTTACTGAGGTCTTCGGTATCCACGATCGAATCGAGCAAATCGTAAGAAAACTCGCGTCCTATACAGGCGGCCGCCTGAGCTACTTCCTTAGCCAGTGCGAGTCGGTCCAGTCGCGCCATTAAAGAATCTCTCAGGGTAGCCGGAATTGCCATCGATGACAGTTCGTTTTCGGATACCAGTTGTCCATTGACTTCTTTAAGCAGTTTTGACTCCAACAAGGTCTTGATCAACTCCTCGACGAAAAGCGGCACACCGTCGGTGCGAGCGAGAACCTGCTTGAGTACATTTTCCGGCAATCCTTTGCCGTCTGTAATACGATCAACCAGCGCACACATTTCCTGATGACCGAGCCGGTTTAGCGATATCTGTGTGACCTGCCCGAAATCTTCCCAGCGCTTCTCAAGTCCTGGGCGGTGGGTCATCACTAGCAGAACGGGTAATTGCTGGAGTGAATTGACCAACGCGTCAAATACTTCCAGTGTCGACGGATCGACCCAGTGTATATCTTCGACTAAAACAATCACCGAATTGCTGTGACTCAATCTCAGGAGCTGCTCAACAAGTACCGTGATGGTCTGCATCTTTTGCTGCGGTGGTGATAATTCTAGCTGTGCATAACGCTCCACCGGTAGCAACATCAGGGCCGCAAGAATGGGTAATTCGGTGTCGACATTACCTGAAGTTTTAGCGATTAGCCGTTCAAGCTTGTCGAGCTTGTCGTCTTCGGTATCGTCTTCTGCGAACCCAGCAGAGGATCTTAGCTGTTCGATAAACGGAAAAAACGGAGTATTAGTGTTGAATGGCGAGCAGTGAAGGCGTATTGAAACGTGGGGTGTACTGCTCAGTCGATCACGCAATTCGTGAAGAATGCGACTCTTTCCTATTCCAGCCTCACCCGATAGCACCACTACCTGCCCATCGCCTGAGCAAGCCTGTTGCCAACGATCAGTCAACAGGCTAAGTTCACTGCTTCGACCTCCGAACGGGGTCAAACTTAGTGAGGTTGCCGCGTCGAATCGGCTCGTTGCATGAATCCCGGTAGCTTGAAAAGCCTGAATCGAATCTTTAAATCCTTTAACAGAAACTGGTTTGAGCGCTTCGACTTCGACGCGTCCCTCGACCAGCCGTCGGGTAGAATCAGCGATTATGACTCCACCCGGTGGTGCTATACCCTGTAACCGGGCAGCCAGGTTTGGCGTTTCTCCGAGTACCGATCGTTCTTCAGAAGCGCCTTCTCCAATGATATCGCCGGCGACAACCAGTCCGGTCGCGATGCCAACACGTACCGATAACTCAACCTCGTAGGGCAGGTCCAGCGATGCTACTTCTTCGATTATGCCAAGCCCGGCACGTACAGCGCGCTCGGCATCATCCTCGTGCGCAACCGGGTAGCCGAAATAAACCAGTAGACCGTCGCCCATGTATCTTGCCACGAAACCATCGAAACGCTCGATCGCAACTTTGCAGGCAGCCTGATAAGCAGTGATCAGGTTCTGTAGGTCTTCTGGATCGAAAAGCTGTGACAGTTCGGTAGATCCAACAAGATCGCAGAACATCACCGTCAGCTGGCGACGTTCGGACTCGGTTACGGGAGGAGATGCTGACTGCTGGGATAAAGCCGTTGCGTCGCTCTGTTCCATAGCAGGCGCGGATATTGCTGGCAGCGCTTTGATCGCTCTAAACAATTTCTTGCGATGCCCCATAACCGTGACGCCAAGGTCTTTCATATCCTCGTCGTTGAGGTCAATCAGCTGGTCGAGTTCCAGTTCGTTTTCTTCAAATGCGGTCGCGTACTGACCAAGCCCTAGCTCCTGCAACCAGACTGTGACTTTTCTAGACATTAACCAGATACCATATTATTCGCGGAGGCAGTATACCGGGCATTAAATAGATTATCCGCCGTGCAACTTGTAGGGTCATTCAGATTTCGTTTACGCGAGTAGATAGCACAAGTAGGTAGAATATTGATTCAATTCAGCCTGGTTGATAATGATGTATTTCGCAATTGTCCAGGGTTCGCCCAATCAGCGCGTGGAAGGCGTTGCCGTGACCTACAATTGCAAGCGGGCGCTCCTTGACCTGGGTCAGGCCTTGCGCAAATTTGGCCATGCGTTGCAGGAATACATCCTCAGGTTCGACCGCAATACCATCGTCGTTTTCCGGCCCCTGGTGCCACCAGCGATTCGGCAGATGGCCGAATGAGAGAGCTGGGAAATCTCGTTGCAGGTCATCGGGATGCCGACCCACATCACAGCTGTGGATCAGCAGTTCACGATGCCCTGCTACAACCGAGATCGGTGCGATGTTGTCGAACAGGCACTGGGCCGTCTGTATCGCCCGGGTTAAAGGAGAGGTTATGACCAACTTGATGCCCAGATCCGCGACCAGTGCCCTCGCTTCTTCAGCCTGTTTGCGTCCCTTGTCGGTTAACGGCGCATCAAAGATCATCGGATCGACGTCGCCACCATTATAGGCGGCGTTGAATTCGGACTGGCCGTGACGAATGAAATAGACAGGCATTCAAGTATAAGGATTATTGTTATGATTACGCGGTGAACTTGTCATTGATATCCGGTGCCTACGCGCCGTGGACGCGATTCAAAAACTCAAGACTGCGCTGTCGGGCCAGCTTTGCCGCACCCTCGACGTAGAAATTTGCGCGCGCGTCGTTAGCAAAAGCATGGCCCGCGTCATATACATAACATTCGGCATCCAGGATATTCTGCTTGACGCCCTCAATAACTTCCGGTGATGCATGTTGATCGCTCTCGCCAAAATGAAAAAGTGTCGCGCAGTTGGCGCCATTGGCAGCATTCTCTGCCAACCGGGTTCCGTAGTAGGAAATGGTGGCTGTTAGATCGAGAATGCTTGCCATACGTGTGGCTGTACCGCCACCCCAGCAAAACCCGATTAGCGAAACGCCTTTGCCCCGATCGACGGCGGCCACAGCTGCCCGAATGTCTTTAACAACGCTGTCGGGATCGAATTGCTTCATCATTCCCTGCGCGCCTTCCATATCATCAAAGGATATTACTGTGTTTGGTTTAATCCGATCATACATGGCGGGCAGGATCGAATCATAGCCATCGGCGCACCAGGCCCGTGTGACAGATTTAAGCTGTTCAGTCATGCCGAAGATTTCCTGTAAAATGACCAGGCCGCCTTTGGGATTTTCAGGTTTCGAGTGAAAGGCATCGAAAATGTGACCATCCTCGGCGGTTATTCTGATCATTTGTTCTGACATCATAAGTTCAACTATCGATGGCTGCGTATTACAGGGACAGTTTACTTATTTCGGAGGCCAAGGGAAATCGATGGCACTGATTGATGCTTTAGCCTGGACAGCCATAAAGATAATACTGTCCTGGTAGGGCGGGATGTACCTCCCCAAAGCTACGTTGAATGCCGCTTGCTTGCCGGGTTTTCCGGTCAGGCGATTGACGCCATAATATTTCGAAAACGCCACGCCATTAATGCTCACTTAACTACGATCTAGTGCTTATGATCGCGTTTCATCTTTTGCCTAGTAAATGCATGGGGATGTCGCATGCTTAGAGCTCCCGCAGCATCCAGTGTTACCTTTATGAAGGGACTGCCAGTCGCCACATGGCAACTGTTGCAGGTCTGAACAGCTTCGCTGAGTAATGTGGCCATCTTTTCCCCGTTAGCATGACCAATGGCGCTATCCATCTTTGCCATTACCGGCCCCATCATGGCTTGTAATAGGTGTCCCTTGTCGGCGTCGATAGTAATTGACAATTCGATTAAACGCTTCATTTCCTGTAATTCGTGCGAGGCGACCGCCCAATCATCCGATTCGCTAGCCCGGTGCATCACATGGAATCGTTCCGCAAAATCGGGCATAAAAGAGGAGAATGAAAAGCGTGACTCCAGTACCGTGAGACGCTCTTCCAGGGTCTGAATTCGCTCTAATAAAAGATCTGAATTGCTATCCTGATTAGCAGAGGCGTTACCCAGCGAGAGGATGCCCATGATTACTGGAATTAAGACCGTGGATTTCATAACTAACCTTGCATCTATTCGTTAAACACAGCCAATTCCTTATCTTCTGCGTCTGTAATCCAAGTATCAAACTATTGCCAGTTGTCTGCATTGATCTAGATCAACAAATTCTTAATTTAATGAATACAAGTATCTACCAGTTTGAGATAAGCCCACATTGTAGCCCTTTATTCTTAACTTACCAATCTCCGCTTACTGGCATGCCAAATAGCCCAAAAGCTGCCCTTGCCAGAATTGTTCATGCAAAGTACTATGCGCCGCTTGTCCCGGATTGCACCGTGGTAGGCGGTAGTTTTCGGAACTACGGCGGCATAAAGTCAGGGCAAGGTTTTTACAGACCATCTTATAAGCCCGGGTGGCGAAATTGGTAGACGCAAGGGACTTAAAATCCCTCGGTAGAAATACCGTGCCGGTTCAACTCCGGCCCCGGGCACCATTTATAGATTTCAGGACTTCTCAGGGCTTCCTAAAACTTAGATTTAATGGCTGCATATAGCCGTTTCGTATTCCTATTAGTTCCTAATACTTACAATGACATCCATT
>JAPUFZ010000068.1 GCA_027293245.1 Gammaproteobacteria bacterium | reverse complement strand
AAAGCCGGGGCAGATGATATCGACCGACCTGGTTCCGCTGGCGCTGAGTTCGCTCAGGGTTTCCATGGTATAGGGTTTTAACCAGACCTGATTACCAAAGCGGGATTGAAAACAGAGTGACCATTCCGAATTCTCGAGGTCCAGTTGGTGCGCCAGCAAATTCGCAGTTTGCTGGCATTGCGCGTAATAAGGGTCACCGCGGTCGACATTGACCTGCGGCAGACCATGAAACGACATGACCAGATGATGGCGTGAACCGGTTTCGCCCCAGTGGTTTCGAACCGACTGCGCCAGCGCCTCGATATAGGCAGGGTGCTGGTAGTAGCTATCGATAAAATCTACCGACGGTTGATTGCGATAACTGGACAGCGTTGCCGCGAGGTGCTGAAATGTGGTGGCTGTCGTGGTAGCCGAATTTTGCGGGTATAGCGGCAACACGATGAGTCGGACGATGCCCGCGGCCAGCAATTCCCCGATCACTGATTTGAACGAGGGTTCTCCATAGCGCATCGCCAGTACCACGCGGATTTCTGCCCCGAGTTTTTTCTGTAAAGCGATTGCCTGTCTTTGCGCGTAAACCATTAAGGGGGAGCCTTCGGCCATCCAGATTCGCGCGTAACCCTGCAGGGTCTTACCACTGCGTAACGGCAGAATTATTCCGTTAAGTATCAACCACCAGGGCAGGCGTGGCATCTCGACTACCATTGGATCGGATAAAAACTGCTTTAAAAATCGCTTCACCGCAGCCCTGTCGAGGCTCTCCGGTGTGCCAAGATTAGTGAGTAATACTGCAGTTTTAAAGGACATCAAGGCGCCGTCAGGGAAAGGCGCCAGTTTAATGCGCTAGCCTGTAATTGTCACTGCCCGGTAACCTGTTAGCCGAATCCGGGTATTATTGACTAACTTCAATTAACTGGCTCAATCGATTAAAATTATCAATTAAAATTTGTCGAAATACGGCTTGACATAATAAAGATATGCACATCGTTGGCCGGATTGGATCATAACTCGCTTGCGGGCCGAGAGTTGATCGATCCAAAATCTCACAAAACATTTAAATTATTGATTTTAAAGAACAAAATGTAAATCGATGGAATAGTGAACAATCTAAGCAAGAGTGAGGAAGGACGCGGCTCCCAGCAACTTTTGAGCATTTCATACACAGACTTATCCACAGGATATGTGGATAACAAAAATACTCTAGATTTCCCAATAAGTTAGCCATGTAATACTAGAATTTTCTTTAACAAATGGCGCTAAATGCACTGTGATGCCAGCCGTCAATTCGGCCTGAAAAATTTCAAAACCTGTGCCAGTTTTACTGTAGCCGCAAGGCGGATCAAGTATGATTGCCTTTTCACACGGAGTTCCAGGTGACCATCTTAAACTTAGTGTTAGCCGACGGGTCGCATACTGTTTGATGCCAGATAAATTACCAAAGCGATTTGCCTCGTTCGCGATCGCGATTCCCCTGTACCAGCTATTTGACTATGCAATCGAGGAGGGCAATGAGGCCCGGGTGGGTACCCGTTACCGCCTGCCATTTGCACAGGGATACAAGACCGGCATCCTGTTAAGCCTGCAGGATTCCGTCAGCCTGCAGTCGCATCGAATCAGGCTGGCCCAGGAATACCTCGACGCAACACCGGTAATATCCAAACATCTGATCGCGCTTGCGCGCTGGATGGCCGACTATTATCTGCAGCCGCCAGGTGAAGTTCTATTTCAATGCCTGCCCAGGTATTTGCGCAGTTCGAAGCCTGGAAAACCTCATCGAGTGAAATACTGGCACGCGAATGCGCTGGAACCAATTGTGCGCGAGAGCATACAACGACGTTCCCCAAAACAGCATCAAATACTGCTGGCGATTGAAGCCGCGCCGGATGGTCTGAACGCGATTCAGTTAAAACTAATTAACCCGGGCTGGGCTGGGCTGGTGCGCGCCCTGGAAGCCAAAAAGGCGATTGAATGGGGTTGGGCAAAGCCTCCGGTAAGCGATCATACCAGTGATAAATTACCCGATCTCAATACCGGGCAGGAGCAGGCGTATGCGGCGATGAACAGCCGGTTCGGCCAGTTTTCAGTGCATCTTCTGGATGGCATTACCGGCAGCGGCAAGACCGAAGTTTATTTTCGTCTGATACACGAGCAGTTGATGCAACAACGGCAGGTGATTTACCTGGTCCCGGAAATCGGTCTTACCTCTCAACTGGTGGACCGCGTACGGCGACGTTTTGGTGAACAGTTCGCACTATCGCATTCGGCACTGACCGAGCGTCAACGGTATGATTCCTGGGACCGTTTTCGGCGAGGTGATGTCGCCATCATGCTTGGCACCCGATCGAGTTTGTTCTCGCAAAGCGAGCGGCTGGGACTGATTGTTATCGACGAAGAACACGACCATTCGTACAGGCAGGATGACGGTGTTCGCTATCACGCCCGCGATGTCGCCATTAAACGTGCGCAGATGCTGGACATACCCATAGTGCTGGGCTCGGCCACACCTTCCCTGGAAAGCCTGAACAACTGCGAACGTGAGCACTACTACCACTACCAGTTGTCGCAGAGACCCACCCGATTTGCGCCACCCGGAATACAATTGATTGATTGCCGAAATGTGAAGCTCGAGTATGGCTGCTCGAACTTTCTACTGCGCCGCATAGACCATCACCTGAAGCAAAAAGGCCAGGTATTGCTGTATCTGAATCGGCGTGGATTCGCGCCAGTCGTCATGTGCCACGAATGCGGTTGGCAGGCTAACTGTCTGCACTGTGACGCCAGGCTGACTTTACACCAGTCGTTGAATCGACTGCTTTGCCATCACTGTGGCTTTGTGCAGACACCACCCAGCGCTTGCATCGATTGTGGCAATG
>JAPUFZ010000067.1 GCA_027293245.1 Gammaproteobacteria bacterium | reverse complement strand
CTGCAATCGGGTAAGTCACTCGATCAGGTAGCTGCAGACTGGGGCCTCGAGATAGTCGACAATGGGTTTGTTGGAAGAGATGGCGCTGGGATTGATCGAGAACTTTTGCAGCTGGTTTTCTCTATGGACAAGCCAGAGCAGGGGCCTGTATTTGAAGGACTGACGCAGGCCAATGGAGACTACTCGTTAGTAGAACTTTCGGGCGTGCTCTCGAATAATTTCGAAATCGATAGTGAGAGCCTCGAGGCGTTGACCGCGGCTACGGCCACCGCTGACTACCAGTCGATATTAAAAGTGTTAGCCGCTAATGCCGACATCGTTAGAACTCCACTGAGCGCACTTCAGTAGGCCTCAGCGATACCCGCTAGTTGATTAACAGCGGTATTACAACAGCGAGTTACAGCCAGCACACGCGCTAGCGTGTCGCAGGTTATTATTCGAGTACACCCATGCTAACTATGTTATAGCCCGAGTCGACGTAGATATTCTCCCCGGTAATTCCTGAGGCCAGATCAGAGCATAAAAAGGCAGCGGTATTGCCCACCTGTTCGATCGTAACATTACGTCGCAGAGGTGAATTGCGAGCTACTTCATCCAGGATTTTCCTGAAACTGCCGATACCGGCAGAAGCCAGTGTCCTCAGAGGACCTGCGGAAATTGAATTGACTCGAATACCTTCTGGCCCAAGTGCGGCAGCCAGGTATCTAACATTCGCTTCCAGACTCGCCTTTGCCACCCCCATCACGTTGTAGTTGGGCAGAGCCCTTTCTGAACCCAGATAAGTCATGGTGATAATGGCGCCATTGGTATTTTGCATCATCGAACGCCCGGCCTTGGCCATCGCTGCGAGGCTATATGAACTGATGTCGTGAGCGATGCGAAAACCTTCGCGATCGAGGTTGTCGAGGTAGTCGCC
This sequence comes from Gammaproteobacteria bacterium, assembly GCA_027293245.1. GTDB lineage: Bacteria > Pseudomonadota > Gammaproteobacteria. The sequence goes on along the minus strand of JAPUFZ010000067.1, from coordinate 3,075 downwards.
ATCGAGTGCCTCGCGTGGAGCAAATGCCACCGAATGGACCATGATGTCGAGTGAATCCCAACGCTTGCCCAGCTGTGTGAACAGGCCGGTTATTTCATTGTCGATCGATACGTCGCAGGGGAGTACTATGTCCGAGTCAAATTCGGCGGCAAACTTCTCCACCCGCGGTTTGAGTCTATCGTTGGCATAACTGAAGGCTAGTTCAGCACCCTCTCGATGCATCGCCTGTGCAATACCGTAGGCGATTGAACGATTGCTGGCAATGCCGACAATCAATGCTTTTTTTCCAGCTAAAAATTCCATGATCAACCCTGCAATAGATTATGACTGGCTAGCTCGTCTATCACCAAGCTACCCACTCCAACTTATTCTCTCAATCTCATAGTCATGATGCAATCACTAACTGCCTAAACCCACCAAATCCCCCCAATACAGCTAGAAATTTATTTTTGTACCATGTATCGAGTCCAGTCAGCCAACTGATGCAGTTAGCTTTGTCGATCTCGGCCGCTGCATATCATGTCTCGTGCTATTAGATGGGTTTATATTCCGTTGTGAAATATAGTATCTGGAAATATCATTTTTTCGCCAAAATTTACTGGGCTATAGTGAGCGCCCCTAAATTTGATTGGGCGATGAGCCGTGTACGCGTATAGCCAGCTAGACCAACAGCTAGTGGAGCAAAGAGTCGAGCAGTTTCGTGATCAAACCAGCCGATATCTGGCAGGCAAACTGGATGAAGAGGTATTCAAGCAACTGCGCCTGAGAAACGGACTATACCTGCAGCGGCACGCGCCAATGCTCCGTGTTGCTGTGCCCTATGGGGTGCTGAATTCGACACAAATGCGGGCGCTAGCATCCATCGCGCGTGATTATGACAAGAGGTATGCGCACGTCACTACGCGCCAAAACTTCCAGTTTAACTGGCCTGCGCTCGAAGCCGTGCCGGATATATTGGCCAGGCTTGCCAGTGTACAAATGCATGCCATACAGACCAGTGGAAACTGTATACGTAATGTCACTTCCGACCCGCTTGCCGGCGTAGCAGCGGATGAAATCAGTGATCCACGTATCTGGTGTGAGCTGATTCGGCAATGGTCGACGCTGCATCCGGAATTTTCGTTTTTACCGCGTAAGTTCAAGTTTGCCGTGACCGGGTCCAGGCAGGACCGTGTCGCATCGCAGGTTCATGATATAGGCTTGCAGGTAATAAAAAATACGCATGCGCAGCCGGGTTTCAGGGTACTGGTTGGTGGTGGTATGGGTCGCACCCCGGTCATAGGCAAGGTGATACAGGAATTCTTGCCAGCTGCAGACCTGATCAGTTATCTGGAAGCAATTTTGCGTGTCTACAATCTATACGGCAGACGCGATAATCTTTATAAGGCGCGCATAAAAATTCTGGTGAATGCGATCGGCATCGACAGCTTTCGCCAACAGGTAGATTCAGAGTGGCAACAAATACGAGAGTCGGAACTCAGGCTGACCGAGGAGCACATCAGGCAGGTAAGCGACTCATTCAAAATTTATCGGTATCGTAAACTTCCAGTAGGTGACACCGGACTGGAACGGCTATTGCACGGCAACCCGATGTTTTCATCCTGGTATCGTCAAAACACCAGAGAACACAGGCAGCCTGGATACCGCATCGTATATGTATCATTGAAAGCGCATGGTCAGCCACCCGGGGACATTAACGATGAACAAATGGATCACATTGCTGATCTGGCTGATCAATTCAGTTTGGGCGAAATCCGCACAACCTATACACAGAACCTGGTACTGGCCCACGTTGAGCAATCCCAGCTTTATGATCTGTGGAGAGCACTGGGCAAAATAAAACTTGCGATGCCCAACATAGGGACAGTCAACGATATAATCTGTTGTCCAGGGTCCGATTTTTGCAGCCTCGCAAATGCAAGCTCAATCGATATTTCAAGCGATATCATGAATCGGTTCGAGGCGCTCGACAGGCTCTACGACATTGGTGATATTCGTATCAACATATCGGGTTGTATGAATGCCTGTGGGCATCATCACGTCGGCCATATCGGATTACTGGGGGTGGATAAGAAGGGTGAGGACTGGTATCAGATTACCCTGGGTGGCTCGGCAACTAATGACACCGCACTCGGGAAAGTGCTGGGGCCAGCGGTTATCAAAGCTGATATTGGCCGGGCGGTAGAGCAAATTATCGAGGTCTATGTGGAGTTACGCCAACCGGGTGAGTCTTTTTTACAAACCCTCGATCGTGTGGGTCGAGGTCCCTTCAAGGAGCGGATTTATGCCACCGTTAATTAGTCACAATAAATTAATCGAAGACGATTGGCGCCCGGTCGGTGACGATCAGATAATAGGCGATGGCGAAAAAGTAATCATCAGCCTGGCCAGGCTTCGGCAACAGTGGGATGCGCTCGCCAGGATGCACCTGACCCTCGCAGTCGAACTCGAACCGACGGCAGCAGTAGACCAACTTGTCCCATTTCTTGATCACTTGGAGATGGTTGTTTTGCACTTCGATACTTTTACCGATGGCAGAGCATTTAGTCAGGCACGACTACTCAGGGGGCGACACCTGTTCAGCGGAGATATTCGGGCAGTAGGTGATGTCCTCTGCGATCAGCTATCATTCATGCGACGTTGCGGTTTTAATCAGTTTCAACTAGCAGTGGATCAAGATATCGACCTCGCCTTTAGACTGTTTGCCGATATTTCCCGGCACTACCAGAGGGCTAGCCTGGGTTTAGTCACCGAATAGTCCGGACAACTGTTTGGCGACAAAAGGTCTTCCACGTTGATTCAAAGAAGTGCCGATAATACGCGCCTGTAACATCAATCTTTGATCTGAACTACGATAAATATCCTGCAGGAATTCGAAGCGCAGTTTTGAAAGCTGTTGAGCGTTGCTGCAAACACAGAATTCGTCGTTACTTTTTAATGACTGCCGATAGTCCAGTTCCGCACGAATCACTATCAAATGGATACCCTTTGCGGTCATAGCAGCAAAATTGATGCCCATGGCCTGAAGAAATTCGTGCCGGGCATGCTCCAGGTAGTTTTGATATACAGCATTAT
>JAPUFZ010000066.1 GCA_027293245.1 Gammaproteobacteria bacterium | reverse complement strand
TTCTGGCCAGAGCAATAGACTTGCCGAGCGTCGGAGAAAAGCTTCCCGATGTAATTTCTCCGTCACCGCCCGGGGTTATTACCTTAAGATGGTTACGAAGCACACCCCTGTCCTTCAACACCAGGCCGACAAGTTGCTGCGTTGCACCCCGCTGCTGTTCATCGAGAAGTGCCTGCTTACCGACAAAGTCACGATCATCCGCAATGGCAAGAGTCCAGCCCAGGCCAGAAATCAATGGACTGGTAGTCTCGTCCATATCGGTACCATAAAGGCTCATGCCTGCCTCCAGGCGCAAGGTATCACGCGCGCCGAGACCGCAGGGTTTGACCCCGGTATCGAGTAATTTATTCCAGCAGTCACCGGCCATGTCCACTGGCATTAGAATTTCAAAACCATCCTCACCGGTATAACCAGTACGCGCAACAAAATAATCGCCAATGTCGGCAGCCATAAATCGACCGAGTGGCTCTATCGCCGGGCGCTGGTTTTCGTTAAAGATGGAAAGTGCCTTGCCGCGAGCATTGGGGCCCTGTACAGCGATCATCGCGAAATCGTCGCGTTCATTTAATGTCAAATCCGAGAAATCTGCCGCCTGCCGGTTTAACCAGGCAATGTCATTGTCCCGGGTTGCGGAATTAATGATCACTCGATAAAAATCATCCTGCAGGAAATATACGATTAAATCATCGATAACTCCCCCGTTATCATTGAGCATGCAACTATAAAGGGCTTTGCCCTGTACTTTTAATTTGGCAATGTCGTTGGCTAACAGATATCGCAGGTAGGAGCGGACATCTTTACCTTTCACATCCACTACGGTCATGTGGGAAACATCAAACATTCCGGCATCGTTGCGGACTGTCTCGTGTTCGGTGATTTGCGACCCGTAATGGATGGGCATTTCCCATCCGGCGAAATCGACCATTTTCGCCGCTGAGTCCAGATGAGACTGGTAGAGTGGAGTCTTTTTACTCATAATACACCTGTAGTCGTCGATAGAAGAAACGCCTCTGTTCGGCTTCCTGAGGGATTGGAATCCAGTACTATAGTATGAGTCTGAATTGAATAAAAGTCCTATGTTCAAACTCACTCGGCCTTCACTATTTGGCTATGCTAATTCTCTGGTCAATCATGTCCTGGCATTGAGCAATTTACCCGTCTCGCCTTCAGGCCATATTACGAATGGCCTGCTGCATCAAGCGGCGCCTGCACCAGGCGTTGTCCTGAACCAGGTGCATGCCAAAATTTCGCAGCCGCTTCAGGGTTTGGCTATCGGTGCCATAAATCCATTTCAGGCTGCTGAATAAATGTGTAGCCAGGGCCGTTTCGCTTTTTCGTTGACGCTCAAACTGGCGTAATTTAGCTCTATACCATGGATTATCGAGACCACCGATTAGTCGGTTCAGGAGTTCGACATCACTGAACCCGAGATTGACCCCCTGCCCGGCGAGAGGATGCACTCCGTGGGCAGCGTCTCCAATTAACAGGGTTCGACCCCGCAACCATTGATCACAGGTATGCCAGCCCAGTGGAAAGCTCAGGCGCCTGCCGATACTACTCACTTCCCCCAATTTATACTCGGAGGCACGACTTAAAGCATCACAAAAGGATTCATCGTCCATCTCAATCAGTTGCCCGGCCAGGCCTGTATCACAGGACCATACAATTGAGCTCTGACCATTTGCCAACGGCAACAATGCCAGGGGCCCAGTACTGAGAAACCGTTGCCAGGCAGTGTGCTGATGAGGTTGTCCGGTTGTTACATTCGCGACTATCGCGGTTTGATCGTAGTGACCACTGCTGGTATCGAGGCCAACCAGGCGACGTGTGCTTGAATTACGCCCATCTGCGGCAAGTAATAATTCCGCTTCCAGGTCGACGCCCGAGTCGAGTTTTAGTAACAGCATGGTGTCCGAGTTTTCGGTGACGGACCCGATTGCATCAGGTACAAACCACTCGATTTCCGGCTGGCATTCGCAGGCGGCAATTAAAGCCCGTAAAATTTGCCGGTTTTCGATAATGCTGCCAAGGCTGTCCCGGGCCAGTTCAACACTGTCAAATCGAATACTCGCATCACCATCTTCATGCCAGATGAACATTTGATCGTAGCGGCAAACCCGGCTCGGATCCAGTTCCTGCCAGACTCCGAGCCGGGTCAGTATTTGTTCGGACACCGGGCTGATGGCCGACACTCGCTCATCATAGACGGGTTTTTCCGGGTCTGCCTGATGGCTGACAGGCCCTGCTTCAACCAGGGCGATGCGAAACCCTGCGCGCGCCAGCGCGAGCGCAGCGCAGGCACCCACCATGCCCGCACCGGCGATGATGATATCGAATCGTTCGCTCATCGCATGCGCCCGCGCAACATGGGATTACCAGCGTAACTAAAACCCATACCCGACATTGCTACCTCGGCTTTTAGCGCCGGCACAATATCGAGTAAAGCAAGTGCGCCGGCACGAAACTGTTTTAATACTGGCAGATCGTTCGAAAACAGGCTGACCATACCATCACCGAGGCGGACTACCTGGCGCTGCTCGGCGACTCGTGACGATTGGTAATTTTCTAGCAGCCGTTTAATCGATTGCCCATCGAGTGAGCCAATGGTCGCATCTTCAAACAAATGAGTTAAGCTGGCGACATCGCGCAAGGCCAGATTAAGTCCCTGCCCAGCCACTGGATGTAAGGTGTTAGCCGCGTTACCAATCAACAGGCATCGGTCTTTCACTAGCCCCAGAGCCTCCGTCCTATACAGTGGAAAACTGTACCTCGGCCCGATTCGGTCTAAAAATCCCAATCGATAACCAAAGCTGCGTTGTAACGAAGCAGCAAATTCTTCATCGTCTAGTTGCATTAATTCCCGACTGAAGTCGGGGTCCTGAGTCCAGACACAGGCATATCGATTGCGGCCTAGCGGCAACATCGCCAACGGTCCGCTCTGGGTAAAACGTTCGTAGGCAATCCCGGGGGTTGGTTTTGATACTTCAACATTGGTGATTATTGCAGCCTGCGCATAATCAACCGTACGATGTTCGATGCCGAGGCTGGACCTGGCTTTCGACTGCGTCCCATCGGCTATCAAGACCAGACTTGCTTCTATCTCCTGCGATTGGTCCTGGCACCGATATCGCAACTTCACCTTATCGCTGAAATGCGCCGATTCGAATTCTGCTCCGGTGTTGAGGCTAATCAATTTTGATCGCCTGACCCTGTCGAGTAACAAAGCCCCCAGTGTCGCGCTCTCGATAATATATCCCAGTGCCTCTAGATCATAATCGCATGCCTGCAGCCGGGTAACACCCCATTCACCCTGGCTTGAAATGTGAATGGTCTTTATCGGGCATGCCGTCGTTTTAATATCATCCCATAACCCGAGGGCCTTGAATATCTGCACGCTGGCATAGGAGAGAGCGATCGAGCGTGCGCTAAGCCCGGTGGCCACTTTCTGCTCCAATGCGCTTGATTCGATGATACTGATATGGCGGTCCGGGTGTTGCAATGCCAGCGCAGCGCTCAAACCAACGAGGCCGCCGCCAATAATGACAATATCCGGGTTAAGCTGCATGACTTTCGATCTACCCGGCCATTAAAGCTTCGATGTCCTGGATTGTTTTTGGCACTGCCGCGGAAAGCACCTCGCATCCATCGCGCGTCACCAGCACATCATCTTCAATTCGAATGCCGATGTTCCACCATTTACGCCTCACCCCCTTGCTCTTCGCTGGAATATATATCCCCGGCTCAATCGTCAACACCATTCCGGGCTCAAGTAAGCGCCATTGATCGCCAACTTTATAGTCGCCGACATCGTGTACGTCAAGCCCCAGCCAATGACCCGTGCGGTGCATATAGAATTTACGATACGCCCGTTCCTTAATCAGCCTGGCCAGGCTACCTTTTAGCAATTTTATTTCCATTAACCCCCGGGTTATCGCTCGCACCGCAGCGTTATGCGGGTCGTTCCAGTGATTACCCGGTTTTACCTTGCGAATCCCTGCTTTCTGAGCTGCCAGTACAATTTCATAGATTTCACGCTGGGCCGCACTGTACTTGCCATTCACCGGAAAGGTCCGGGTGATATCCGATGCATAGCCTTCAACCTCGCAACCAGCATCAATTAACAACAGGTCGCCATCATTTAACGGGTCACCATTATCCGTATAGTGCAAAATACAGCCATTGGCTCCACCGCCGACGATAGCTGAATAAGCGTGCACGGCGTTGCTTTTGCGAAACTCGTAATCGAACTCAGCCGCAATCTGGTATTCGAACAAGCCGGGTTTGCAAATTCGCATCGCCTGCTGGTGTGCCCTGGCACTAATCGACGCCGCCCTGCGCATCAATTTGAGCTCCTCCCGACTCTTGTAAAGGCGGATATCATGTAGTACATAATCCAGCGAAACAAACTCGGATGGCACATGAACTCCGGCCCGCGATTGCGCCTTAATATGATTGACCCAGCCGATTAATCTCTGATCGAATTCGGGGTACTGGCCCATGATATTGAATATTTTGTCGGTTCCTTCCAGCAACCCGGGCAGGATGTCGTCGATGTCATCTATTGGAAAGGAGTCGTCTGCAGCATAAATTTCGATTGCGCCTTCCTGCCCTGCGCGGCGGCCATGCCAGGTTTCCTGCTCTTCATCCTACTCTCGACAAAATAAAATATACTCACCATGTTTACGCCCCGGCATAAGCACCATCACAGCATCGGGTTCATTGAACCCGGTAAGGTAGAGGAAATCACTGTCCTGCCGGAAAGGAAAGTCGGCATCCCGATTTCGCGTAAGTAGCGAAGCCGCGGGTAGAATCGCGATCGTATTTTTACCCATCATTTTCATTAATTCGGTACGTCGGCGCTTGAATTCAGATTGCTTCATTGGTTTGCTCTAATATTTAGGAGTCTCTGATTACTGGATAGACGGTGTTGGCATCAGTAGATTCATGGTTTCATTCAGCATCAGCACCGACATACGAACATGCTCGACCAACTCTGAATATTGCTGCTCGGCTTCCTCGGAAGCCGCTGCTCGATGGTCGAGCTTACCGATTTCGAGTAAATCTGACAAACATTCCTGCGATTGTTTATCCAGGGACTCAAGCCTGTCTTTGCCAATCACGCCAATACTGTACAAAAATCCCTGGCACCAGCTCGCTAAACCCAGTAACCGTACTGCCAGATCATCCGCATCGTCAGGCAGTAACAGCTCGAATGAGCAATCGTCAATGTTGAGTTGTTCTCGCGACTGTTCAAACAACTGTTTCAGGACTTGCAACTCTTCGGCGGCCAGCACATTACCTTTTTCGGGTAATGCATCCAGGCTATGTCTTAACCATAGATCCATGCCCGAATTATCGAGCAGAAGCCCACAGAGGGTACCATGTGATTCCGCTGCATCAGCCGTGGCACCCAGCTTCTGCAAAGCATTCTGAATAGAATCGAAATCCAGCATTGTAGAAATTCCAGGGTTTTGTATAATTTTTGCATTCTATCACTCGGTGGGCCAGGTAAAAATACACAAAGCCTGCGGCATGAGGTCCTGATTTTTCCGTAAATACGAGTATCACCCGGGGGGTGAGCCAGAATCAGAGTGGCAACGAATTGCCCTTAAGAACATTTTCTCGAGGAAGAAATCTGGGCGTCAACCCAATAATCGCGTAAAATAGCGAACTATTAGCAGTGTCCAGCACTTGACTGGCGTGCTTTGAAACCCGAATATTACACTATGGCTTCCGATAAAAACGTATATACCGAAACCGACCTCAGTCACCTGGAACAACGTATCGACGAACTGATCGACACCGTTGGTATGTTAAAAAATGAAAATACCAGTCTGCGGCAGCAAAAAGACAAGCTCAGTATTGAGCGCTCTCAACTGGTCGAGAAAACCGAATTGGCGAGAAGCCGCGTTGAAGCTATGATTTCCCGTTTAAAATCACTCGAACTAGGCACATGAACGACGCTTTAGCGATTAGTGTTTCAATTCTCGACAAAGACTATAAAGTCGCCTGTCCATCGGGTGAACAGCCCGCCCTGTTAGCATCCGCAGAATATCTGGACGGCAAGATGCGCGAAGTACGCGACGGTGGAAATATCATCGGTTCCGAAAGAGTAGCGGTTATCACCGCACTCAATATAACCAACGATTTTCTTAAATCCAGCCAGGTAGAAAAAGAGCTTGGCGAAAATTTACCCCCCCGACTGAAGAGCCTGGAAAGCAAAATAAGTAAAGCGCTTGAGCAGGCACGCCAATTAGAAATTTAAATTTTACTTTTCGTCTTCAGCTGGCGTATAGTAATTGCATACTAACTGCGGTGTTCGTTAGCAGCCATCATAATCCTTGAGCCTATTTATCAATCTCGGGGACTTTCGTGTAACGCTGGTGCGCATGCCTGATTAGTCGGGAAGCCTGAAGGGTTACCAATAACCCCACCTGAACCTTCGGTTCAAGGTTGATAGAATTGCGACGGCACCGCGGTTGGTATCTCATCTGTTAATACTCCAATTTTCCGTGTAGTTAAGCTCGTTAGTTCAGAGATTACATTAATAAAACGTCATTTTAAAAATAGCTGGTATGCCGAATTTTCCGTCTCATCCCAATGGGGAATATCCAGGCTCGACAGGAATGCACGAAACGTTTCGTGGTCAGCCTTATCGACCTGGAAGCCCATTAAAATGCGACCAAAATTGGACCCATGATTACGGTAGTGAAACAGGCTGATATTCCAGCGTTTGCCAACTTTCATCAAAAAATTTAATAAGGCGCCGGGTTTTTCGGGGAACTGAAAGCGAAATAACAGCTCGTTGGTGACGCTTGCCCCAGGATGACCACCCACCATGTAGCGCGCATGCAACTTGGCAACTTCGTTATCGCTCATATCAACAACCGGATAGTTTTTTGACTTTAGCAGGGCGATAAACTCATTTTTTTCAGCGATACCATGAGTCAGCTGAATTCCGGCAAATACCCGGGCGATCGAATCGTCCGCATAACGGTAGTTAAACTCGGTAATCTGACGTCTACCAATAATCTGGCAAAAGCGCTTAAAGCTGCCGGGCTGCTCCGGGATTTGAACAGCGAGCAGGGCTTCACGTTCCTCACCGAGTTCCGAACGTTCCGAAACGTGCCGCAAACGATCAAAATTCATATTCGCACCACTGTTAATTGCGACCAGTGTTCGTCCTTTGAGTCCCTTGCTCTCTACATATTTTTTTAATCCGGCAAGTGATACTGCACCTGCTGGTTCGCAAATCGCACGGGTATCCTCGAAGGTATCTTTAATAGCAGCGCAAATCTGGTCAGTGGATACTGTAATCACGTCATCGACCAGGTCCCGGAGCATGCTATAGGTTTTTTTACCTATTTGCCGCACAGCCACTCCATCGGCGAAGATTCCGACTTCCTTCAGGGTAACTCTGCGTCCGGCCTTTATCGCTTCGTAGAAACAGGCCGCATCGGCAGGTTCTACCGCTATGAGCTTCACATCGGGTTTAACCGCCTTGATAAACCCGGCAATTCCAGCCATCAGGCCACCACCCCCGACCGGAACGAATATGGCATCAATGTTGTCTGGATGCTGACGGATAATTTCGTGTGCGATGGTACCCTGCCCTGCCATGACGTTGAAGTCATCGAACGGGTGGATGAAGGCCAGGCCTTCTTTTTTTGCTAATTCAAGACAATAGTCCTTTGCAGCATCGAAGTTATCACCATGCAATATTACCTTCGCACCGAAAGATTTGACCGCCGAAACCTTGATATTCGGTGTCGAGGTCGGCATCACGATTGTCGCTTTCAGATGCAGCTTGCTGGCCGCAAGGGCAACTCCCTGCGCATGATTACCAGCCGAGGCCGTAATTACCCCGGCAAGTTCCGGATGGATCCGATGCACTTGATAAATTGCATTAAATGCACCCCGGAGCTTGAACGAATATATTGATTGCAAGTCTTCTCGTTTTAGCCAGACCTTGTTATCAAAACGGCTGGAAATACGTTCCAGGTAGTCCAGTGGGGTCTCCCTGGCAACATCATAAACCCTGGCAGTTAACACTTTTTCTAAAAATTGTTGTTTCGCCATAGCGCGAGTAGTTTCTGTTAAGTAATCCAACCAGAGATTATGAATAGTGCCGGCGCTCCAGGCAATGATTAAAGTAATACAGACTGCCGTAAATAGCGTTATTGCAATGACTTTTGTCGGGCCAATCGCTAATATGCGCCAAATCTTCATTAAATGCCGGTTAAGATATTGTTATGAATTCCGAAGATAAAAAAAGAATCTCGGCACAAGCCGCCCTGGATTACGTCAAACCAGGTTCAGTTATCGGTGTCGGCACGGGTTCTACGGTGAACCATTTTATAGATCTGTTAGCCGAAAAAATGCCCGGAGAAATCAGGGCCGCTGTATCCAGTTCTGAAGCTTCTAGCGAACGGTTGAAAAAATGGGGTATTAGCGTAATCGATTTGAACGATTCGGATTGTCTGTCGATTTATGTTGATGGTACCGACGAATCAAACCATGCGTTGCATTTAGTCAAGGGTGGTGGTGGTGCGCTCACACGTGAAAAGATTATCGCTGCCGCTAGTGATCAATTTATCTGTATTGCCGACGAATCCAAGCTGGTCGATACACTCGGCAAATTTCCATTACCGGTCGAGGTAATTCCAATGGCCCGAAACCTGGTCT
>JAPUFZ010000065.1 GCA_027293245.1 Gammaproteobacteria bacterium | reverse complement strand
CGGTACTACGGCCGATTTCCCGTTGACCATCTGAATATTAAATTGAATGTAGCGGGTGGATTTGCGGTTCGTTTTGGCCAGGCTTTTGGTGGCGAGTCACCCCATCTGAGAATTGTTGTCGGTGAGGATATTAATGCAGATATGCTGCGCAAAGACTGGATACTGGTCCACGAAATGGTCCATTTGGCAATGGCCGATGTGCCCCGCCCCAATCGCTGGTTACTCGAGGGTCTGGCGACTTATGTTGAATCAATAGCGCGCGCCCAACAGGGCTACCTGAGCGAAGATTTCGTCTGGCATGGTTTTCTCAAGCGCATGCCGCAGGGTTTACCGGTTGCAGGCGATGAGGGTTTGGACTATACCCCGACCTGGGGTCGCACCTATTGGGGCGGCGCATTGTTCTGCCTGCTGGCCGACATCGAGATCAGAAAACTAACCAACAACCAGATGAGTTTACGTGATGCCCTGCGGGGCATCCTCGCGGATGGCTATTCAATGAAGGCCGATGCCACCGCGATGCAGATTTTTAATTCAGGAGATGCTGCAACTGGTGTACCTGTGCTGGTTAACTTCTACCAGAAAATGCGCGCCGATCCGGTACTGGTTGATTTGCAGGCGCTCTGGGTTGAACTTGGGGTTGATTTAAAAAATGATCAGGTTGTTTACAATGCCCAGGCTCCATTAGCCCACATACGCGAGCAAATGCTAAAACCCTAACTATAAATAATTCAGTAGTTGGCGCCAGGCGTGGAGTTTTTGTTCAAATTTCATTCCCGCATTGGCCGGGCTGGTCGAGGGCATTTTTAACAATGCCAGTTCACGATTTGCTGGCAGGTTTTGCTTTACCAGTTGATTGAAGTATTTTTCCGATGCGGCGCCATTGAAGGCTATCGCCCGCAGGCTACTGTATTGCTGCAACAGACCAGCGATGTCATTGGCTTCGATTTGCTGCCCGAGGATACTCGAATCCAGACTACCCGATCGATGGCAGGCGCGCAGCGTGTCCCATAGAACCAGGGGTAATTCAGATATTTTCCGGACGCGTAACCGGTAACTGCATTCGGTATCAAGTTCAAACAGCTCGCCGATAATCTTCCAGAAGACGTTACGGGGGTTGGCATAGTATTCAACGGCTTGCAGGGACATTACCCCGGGCATGCTGCCGAGAATGAGAATACGCGGGTCTCGGCCGACGATTGGCTCAAACGAATGAACCCGGGCCACGGTTACTTTTTCATCTGGTCGAAGAATTCATCATTGGTCTTACTGTTTTGCATGCGTCCAAGTACAAACTCCATCGCATCAAGCTCATCCATCGAGTGTAAAAATTTTCGTAAAATCCATACTTTTTGCAACTCTTCCTGTGCCAATAGTAATTCTTCTCGCCGGGTACCCGATCGATTGATATTTATCGCAGGAAATACGCGTTTTTCCGCAATTCTGCGATCGAGATGAAGTTCCATATTGCCGGTACCCTTAAATTCCTCATAGATTACCTCGTCCATTTTGGATCCGGTTTCAACCAGTGAAGTTGCAATAATGGTAAGACTGCCACCTTCTTCGATATTTCGGGCGGCGCCAAAAAAGCGTTTCGGGCGGTGCAGAGCATGGGCATCGACACCACCGGTCAATACCTTTCCTGATGAGGGGATCGTGGTGTTATAAGCGCGGGCAAGGCGTGTGATCGAGTCGAGCAGTATGACCACGTCACGTTTGTGTTCGACCAGGCGCTTGGCCTTTTCAATCACCATCTCGGCCACCTGTACATGGCGACTGGCTGGTTCATCGAAGGTAGAAGCGACGACCTCACCCTTAACCATACGTTCCATTTCGGTGACCTCTTCCGGGCGTTCGTCAATCAATAAAACAATGAGATAACATTCCGGATGGTTGCTGGCGACACTCTGTGCGATATTTTGCAGTATTAGCGTTTTACCGGCTTTTGGCGGTGAAACTATTAACCCACGTTGACCCTTGCCAATCGGTGATACCAGATCAATGATGCGTGCGGTTATGTCTTCGGTACTACCATTACCACGTTCCAGCTTGAGTCGGCTTTGGGCATGCAGCGGTGTGAGATTTTCAAACAGTACCTTGTGCTTGACATTATCCGGCTGGTCGAAATTAATCTGGTCTACCTTGAGTAGCGCAAAATAACGTTCATTGTCCTTGGGCGGCCTTATCTTGCCGCTGATGGTATCACCGGTACGCAGATTAAATCTTCTGATCTGACTCGGTGATACATAAATATCATCCGGCCCTGCCAGGTACGAACTGTCGGCAGAGCGTAAAAAACCAAATCCATCCTGCAATATTTCCAGCACCCCTTCGCTGAAAATATCTTCGCCTTTTTTAGCCTGGGCTTTGAGTATGCTGAAAACAATGTCTTGCCTTCGCATACGGGAGGAATGATCGCCGCCCATGGATTTTAATATATCTATCAGCTCGGGAACGGTTTCTTGCTTGAGGTCGCTAAGATTCATAATGGTGCTGCACAGGCGGAAGGGTTACAGAGAAAAATCGAACCAATGGTCGAATTACAACGGGTTTAAAGAAATGGAATCGTTTTTGAATTTTTTGACAGTCACCGACAGGAACGTCGCAACTATTGAATAGAGACTAGCACAGTAATATAAGGTCGTCTACCACAATGGAAAAGCTCAATTTCTGATACACTATCCGTGATTGCGCTGAGGCTCGAGACCTGGCGGCTGGGTAATTGCGGTATCGTAAAAAACCCCGGGCTTATTTATGCTGGCGTAGACGTATATTTTACCATCAGCAACCACAGGCGAGCGACGGTTGCTGCGCTGAAACTGCGAAACGGATTAAATATTACTATCTATAAACGCGGTTAGCTGAGATTTTGACAGAGCACCTACTTTTGTTGCTTCGACCGCACCACCTTTGAATAACATCAACGTTGGTATGCCGCGAATCCCATATTTGGGTGGGGTGCCGGCATTTTCATCAATATTCAATTTAGCCACAGTGACGCGTCCGCTGTACTCGTCGGCAATTTCTTCCAGTATCGGTGCTATCATTTTACAGGGTCCACACCATTCAGCCCAATAATCCACCAACACGGGCCCGTCGGCCTGTAGTACTTCAGTTTCAAAGCTATCGTCTGATAGGTAAATTATTTTATCATTCACGTGTTTCTCCAGCCCTGGGGCTAATCATATAGACCGACAATTTAATATTATCAGTTTTAACTGTCAAAC
>JAPUFZ010000064.1 GCA_027293245.1 Gammaproteobacteria bacterium | reverse complement strand
CGACCTTGTCGTTGGCCTGAATATACCAGCCGAAGTCGGCATGGCAGCGGAAGACATCTGTACGCCTGCCCTGATCGTCGAACTCGACGCCTTCGAGCATAACATCGAGGTAATGCACCAGTACATAATGGCAAAGGGTCTGCGCCACCGTGCCCATGCCAAGACCCACAAGTCGGTTGATATCGCACTTTACCAGATCGAACATGGCGGTGCCTGTGGGGTCTGCTGCCAGAAGGTTTCCGAGGCAGAGGCCATGGTTGCCGGCGGTATACAAGACGTACTGGTTTCCAATCAGGTGGTCGATCGCAAGAAAATCGACCGCCTGGCAATGATGGCCGGTAAGGCGCGAACCCTGGTCTGTGTCGATGACTCGGATAATATCGATGATTTATCCGCGGCCGCGGTGAAACACGGGGTCATGATTGAGTGCCTGGTCGAAATCGACTGTGGCGCCGGACGGTGTGGTGTGGTATGGGGTAATCCCACCGTTGCACTGGCTAAAAAGATCACCGCCAGCGATGGCCTGAAATTTTCCGGTCTGCAGGCTTATCAGGGCGCCGCCCAACACGTGCACGATTTTGAGGAGCGCAAGGGCAAGATCGATACCGCGATCAGGCAAGTGGCCGATACGGTCGAAATGCTCAAAGCCGAGGGTCTCGAATGTGACATTATCGGTGGTGCCGGAACCGGTACTTATTACTTCGAGGGCAACTCGGGTGTTTACAACGAAATGCAGTGTGGTTCATACATATTCATGGATGCCGACTATCAACGCGTCAAGGACGGGCAGGGCGTTAACATCTCCGAATTCGAAAATAGCCTGTTTATCTGGACTTCCATTATGTCCAAAGCCAAAGCCGACAGGGCAATCTGCGATGCCGGCCTCAAGGCGCAAAGCGTCGATTCGGGTTTACCCGTGATCTTCGGACGCAGCGATATCGAATACATCAAATGTGCCGATGAGCACGGTGTGATTTCCGATCCGGACGGTAGCTTAAAACTCAATGACAAGTTAAAGCTGGTTCCGGGTCACTGCGATCCAACCTGCAATGTTTACGACTGGTATGTCGGTGTGCGTAACGGCAAGGTCGAGTGCCTGTGGCCGGTGACTGCGCGCGGCATGGCATTCTGATGCTTATCGTCACCGAAGATACCTGCCGGCAGGTCATAGGTCGCGGCGACGCCTTCGCGGCAGTAGAAGCCGTTTTTGCTGCAATGGCCAAAGGTGATGCCTGGAATTTCCCCGTGGTTCGTGAGGCAATAGGCTATGCCGATGCACTCTATGGCTTTAAATCGGGTTTCGATCGGGCCGGTCTTTCGCTCGGCGTAAAATCGGGTGGTTACTGGCCGGGTAATAGTAAAAAAGGCCTGACCAATCACCAGTCCACGGTGTTCCTGTTTGACCCGGATAGCGGACAGTTACAGGCGCTGGTCGGCGGCAATTATCTGACGGCAGTGCGTACCGCCGCGGCCAGTGCGGTATCCATTGCCCATCTGGCCCGTAAGAATTCCACGGTACTGGGCATGTTGGGTGCCGGGCACCAGTCAACCTTCCAGCTGCGAGCGGCCCTGGAACAGCGAAATTTTGAAAAAGTAGTTGGCTGGAACCTGCACCAGGATGCCCTTTCGAAGCTTCAGGTCATAGCCCAGGAGAATGGACTGCCTTTTGAATCGGTCGAGCGTGAGCAGCTCGCTGGCGAGGCAGATGTCATTATCACTATTACCTCGGCGCAGGAATCGCTCATCATGAAAGACTGGGTGCGACCCGGTACCCATATTGCCTGTATGGGAACGGACACCAGGGGAAAGCAGGAAGTTGATCCGGCGTTGGTGGCGATGGCTAGCCTGTTCACCGATGAGATTACCCAGTCCGTGACGATTGGCGAGGCCCAGCATGCAGTGGCGAGTGGATTAATTAGCGAAGATGATATCAGCGCGATTGGTGACGTGATCAACGGCACTCATGCCGGCCGTAGTAGTGAGTCTGAAATCACGTTGTTTGACGGGACCGGTGTCGGCTTGCAGGACCTGGCGGTTGCTTCGGCGGCGGTCAGGCTTGCGGTTGAGCAGGGCATGGCTCAGCAAGTTGAGCTTTGATTACGGTGTTAGTCCGCCTGGGCAATACTCTCTGCTGTCGGCGCTTCGCCGCGCTTGCGCCGCTCA
The DNA here is from genome assembly GCA_027293245.1 of Gammaproteobacteria bacterium. GTDB lineage: Bacteria > Pseudomonadota > Gammaproteobacteria. The sequence continues at coordinate 3,886 of JAPUFZ010000064.1, read as the reverse complement.
ATCAGGTTGTCCATCCAGTCGGGATCCATTTCTGGAACCGATGAAAGCAGTAACTCGGTGTAAGGTTTGAACGGCGGTTCGAGAATCTCTGCCTTGGTTCCCTGTTCGACGACACCACCCTGGTACATAACCACTATCTCGTCAGCTATTGCCTTGACCACGGCGAGGTCATGGGTGATAAACAGGTAGGATACATTGAGTTCCTTTTGCAAATTGAGCAGTAGATCAAGAATACCCTCGGCGACTAGCTGATCGAGTGCTGAAGTGACCTCATCACAGATAATGAGCTCTGGTTCCGCCGCCAGCGCCCTGGCTATACAGACGCGCTGTTTTTCGCCACCCGACAATTGTGCCGGGTAACGGTCGGCATAGTCGGCGGGTATCTCGATTTGGCGTAGCAGCTCGAGAACGTGCGCTTCCCGCTGTTTGCCCTTTATACCCAGATAAAATTCCAGGGGACGTCCAATAATATCCTTAATTTTGTGACGCGGGTTCATCGCCACATCCGCCATCTGGTAAATCATTTGAATCGACTGAAGATCTTTCTTGGGGCGCGATCTCAGGTCGGGCGTTAGTTCCCGGCCATGAAACCTCACCGATCCCTGGCTGGGTGGCAGTAAACCGGTAATAACGCGCGCCAGGGTACTTTTACCACTACCCGATTCGCCAACCACGGCAACGGTTTTGCCCTTGATTATCTCGATATTAATATTTTTCAGCACATCGATTGTTGTGCCCGGGTACCGGGCAGTAATATTTTCGACCTTTAATTGAATATCTTCCTCGTCGTGGTCATACCTGCTCTCACGGGTTGAGCGAACATTGAGCAGCAGACGCGTATAGTCTTCCTTTGGGTTGGCCAGCATTTCTCGTGCGTTGCCTTCCTCGATCAGGTTGCCGTGACGCAATACCATGATGCGATCGGCCATTTGCGCGACCACGGCAAGGTCGTGACTGATGTAAATCGCGGCTACATTTCGTTCTTTTATTGCTTCCTTAATCGCCCCTAGTACTTCAATTTGCGTGGTCACGTCGAGTGCGGTAGTGGGTTCGTCAAAAATAATGATGTCGGGGTCTGAACCCAGTGCCATTGCTGTCATCGCACGTTGCAACTGACCGCCGGAAACCTGGTGCGGATAACGCTCGCCAATATGCTCAGGGTCGGGTAAATCGAGTTGCCGGAACAACTCAACGCTGCGTTTAACTGCTTCTGCCATCGTCATATTGCCGTGTTGTACCGGTGATTCGGCAAACTGCTCGACCAGGGTATGCGCAGGATTAAACGAAGCGGCGGCACTTTGCGCCACGTAGGCCACCTTATTACCGCGAATACTGCGCAACTCGGCATCCGATTTACCGACTAGCTCAACACCGTCGAGTTTGATCGAACCCGACTGAATTCGGCAGCCGGGTTTTGCGTAACCGAGCGCAGTCAGGCCAAAAGTTGACTTTCCGGCACCGGATTCACCGATCAATCCGAGGATTTCACCGCGTTCCAGTGTCATCGACAGGTGGTTGACTATGGGTTTCCATTCACCATCGATATCCGCTTCGATCAACAGGTCTTTTACTTCGAGTAGCTTTTCGCTCATGGCCAGTGTCCCTATTGGTCGTCACGCAAGCCGCTGGCTTTATGTACCCAACGGTCGATCAGCAGGTTGATGCCAATCGTCAATAAGGCGATACAGGCGGCAGGTATTATTGGATGCATAAATCCCCAGGCAATGCCATCGGCGTTGCCACGCACCATCGCACCCCAGTCGGCCAGTGGTGGCTGCAGGCCGAGGCCGAGGAAGCTCAGGCTCGCAATCAGTAAAAATACAAAGCAGAAACGTACACCGAATTCAGCCGCTAGCGGGGTCATTGCATTGGGCAGGATTTCTTTGCTCATGAGCCACCACAGGCCTTCACCGCGAAGCCGGGCTGCTTCAACATAATCCATCACTTCGATATCCATCGCCACGGCGCGGGCAATACGAAATACCGGCAGGGCATAAATGATGCCGATGACCAATATCAGGGTCGATGTCGCGGTACCCACTGCGGAGAGAATGATTAGCGAGGCAATCAGGGTTGGAATCGAAATACAGACATCTACGATACGACTGAGGAACTGATCAACACGGCCACCCATGGTGGCGGCAACAAATCCGAGTACGGCGCCTGCGGTAAACGAAACTGTAGTTGAAACTATGGCCAATGCCATGGTATTGCGGGCGCCATAAATCAGGCGTGATAACAGGTCACGTCCGATTTGATCAGTGCCAAAGAAAAACTCACCACTGAAATATCCGAAATCCTCCCAGACATCGCCGACAATTTCACTCTCACCATAGGGTGCCAGCCAGGGCGCGAATATTGCGAAGGTTGCAAAAAACGCAACGATGCCGAGACCAATGCGGGCGCTTAAATTGAGGTCATCCCAGATTCCAGTTAAAAATTTCATCGTCTACCTCCGATGCCGCAGTCGCGGATTAGCCAGCATCGACAGTACATCCGCCAACATAAACAACACAACATAAGCAGTGGCAAACACCATCGCCGTGCCCTGGATGACGGGTAAATCCCGGTTCAATACTGCATCGACGATTAGCGCACCGAGTCCCGGGTAGACAAACACGACTTCGATAACAACGACGCCAACTATCATGTAAGCGAGGTTGAGTACTACTACCTGGATAATCGGCGACCAGGCATTGGGCAGGGCGTGCTTGACGATAATTCGGCCCGGTGTCAATCCTTTGAGTTTGGCCATTTCGATATAAGGACTGGCGAGCAGGCTTACGATCGAAGCCCGGGTCATGCGCATCATATGCGCGATTGTTATCAGTGCCAGGGTCGCAACCGGCAATGCGGACACCTCGAGGCGTTCCAGGAAACTCATCGAACTGCTGACATTAGAAATAGCCGGTAACCAGCCCAGGTTAACCGCGAAAATAGCCATTAAAACGTAGGCGAGGAAGAATTCCGGAGATGAAATTGTGGTCAGTGTGGTGGTCGAAATGGTATAGTCGATTGCGCTATTTCGGTACAGCGCTGCAATAACGCCCAGCAATATGCCGATCGGAACAGCAAACAGGGCGGTTGTCCCAGCCAGGTAAAGAGTATTGCCCAGGCGCTTGCCTATTTGTTCTGAAACCTCCCGGTTATTCGCCAGTGAAGTGCCTAAATCACCCTGTATGACATTGACCAACCAATGCCAGTAGCGAACGTGCATGGGGTCGTTGAGGCCAAGTTTTGCCTGACAGGCAGCGACGGTTGACGGTTCTGCAGCCTGGCCGAGCATCGCCGAGCAGACATCACCCGCTAATGCTTCAACACCCAGGGTTATTAAAAGCGAAACCCCGAACAGGATAAATATGCCCATGACCAGGCGTTTAAAAACGATGTCGAACAGAACATTGTTCATAATGATTAGACCAGTCTGCAGCCAGGAGAAAAAAAAGGTGGTCAGGTTGCAGCCCTGACCACCTCGTTAGTTCTTAAAATCAAGCCTGAAGCTCCGACTGCTTTAAACAAACCACCAGCGAGATATGCTTCGTGCTCCATCCAGCTCAAAGTTACCACCCATTTTCGCGGGCCGACCCATCTTGTCAGAGGCAGCATCGACATTGTTAGCGAAACAGGGGATTACCGCACCACCTTCATCGCGACAAATGGCCTGCATTTCCTGGTAAATTGCGCTGCGCTTGGCCTCGTCGAGTTCGGCGCGACCGGCGACCAGCAACTCTTCGAAGCGGGCGTTATTCCAGAAGGTTTCGGTCCAGTTTCCGCCGGCAGCCCAGCCGATGGTGAACATCCAGTCGGCGGTGGGGCGGCCACTCCAGTAACTCGCACTCCAGGGTACTTTCATCCAGGTATTGCTCCAGTAGCCGTCGGCCGATGC
>JAPUFZ010000063.1 GCA_027293245.1 Gammaproteobacteria bacterium | reverse complement strand
CCGCCGAACTCCTGCGCCCGGTATCGCAGTAGATCACATACTTTTTCTCGATATCGAGTGAGTTTGCCTTCATTCGAAGGAAGATCAACGGAATATTGACACTACCCTTTATGTGTTTTGACTTGTGTTCGTCGGGTAATCGAACATCGAGCCAGATTCCTCCATTTGCCACCAGCGCTTTCCCTTCTTCGTAATCGACCCAGTTTAAAAGTGGTTCGTTTAGTAACGAATTGAAATCATCCTTATTGAGACGCATTAAAAGACCATCGGATAGCATTGTGACCGTCGCGTTGCGTTTGCTTTCTGATATTAATGCCTCCTCGCCAAAGCTATCGCCTATTGACAGCGTCGCAAGCTTGACACCCTTAGGGTTGGCCGGGGTCGAGCGAGTTACCAGGCAGCGGCCTTCCTTTATAATATAAAAGTAATCGCCCACTTCATCTTGCTCGATCACCTTGTCACCCGGTTTATAGTTGACAGATTCAATACGCATAAACATGGCTTGAATATTGGCCGGCGGAATACGATGGAATGCTCGCGTCTGCAGAATTCGCGCCATCCAGTCGGTTTCGTCATCATCGTCTATTGCTTCGACCGAGTAGCTGCCGGTCTGGTCCCAGGTCAGCATAATGTCAAGCATGTCACTATTGATTTTGGTGATTACTACCCTGGATTTGGCCCTCGCAGAAACTGGTCGTGGGAAGTTCTGTACCAGGGGTTGCTGCCCATCTGGCGTATCCGCTTTAATGACCTGGACGACTTTTTTATCCTGTACGAGTTCGACCTCACCTTCTAATACATAAATATGGCACTTGTCCATGTCACCTTTTTTAAAGATGTAATGACCGGGCTCGATAGTCGTAGCAGTCATTTTTGCCAACAGGCTTTGAACGTTTTCTGGGTTCAATGAATTGATCGGCGAAAGTGCCATTATCTGGTTAGGATCAATTTCTAGAGACATATCTTTATCGGTATTCCATCGTGACTAACTAGCAAATCATGCGTATTCTGGCTGCTGAACCAGTATAAAGCAACTAGTACGCCTTCAAAGTAATAATTGTCAATATTAAAGGGCCATACCAGGAATGAGCCTGGTGGCGCACCAACCGGTGGTCGATGCGAGTTACAACTGCCCAGAGGATGTTGGAGTAGTCCGCTGTCGGCAACAACAGATGACTGGATGCGGAGCAATATCTGATGCTGGTGAAACTGCTTTATTATCCGGACTGGCGGGTCACATCGATGTACAGCTTTATTTTCTGACCAGGCTGAAGATATTTGCCAATCGTATTCCAGCGTTTGATGTCTGATACGCGAATATTGAATCGATTAGCTATACGTGACAGAGAGTCACCTTTTCTTATCGTGTACCTTAACGCATACAAGTTTTGACGCGGGCTGGTATCGGTAAGGCTAGCCCGTTGAAGTTCGGCAGTCTGGTTGGACCAGACAATCAATTTTTGACCGATGCTGAGTGTATCGATAGGGGCGATTCCGTTCCATTTCGCCAATGCCGATGTACTCACATTGTAGTTGCGGGAAATACTCCACAGGCTTTGTCCTGAGCGTACGATATGTTCATGCCTGGTGCCTGACCTGGGGGTGTTTTGAATGCTACTAATACGTGCAGACTGGCTTAGCTTGTAACTATACAGTGATTTGGTCGCGGTTGGGATCATCAGGTATTTGCCAGCACGAATTCGTGTTCCACGAATTTTATTGACCTTGATTATCAATGCAGAAGGTGTCCGATATTGACGCGAAATTTGGCTCAGGGTGTCGCCCGGTTTAATTTTGTGACGCACCCAGTTGACACGTTTTTCAGTGGGCAGTTGCTGCAGGGCGAGTTTAAACTGCGTGGTTTTATCCCTGGGTATCAGTAATCGATGCGGACCATCCGGTGCCGTCGCCCAACGATTAAAAGCCGGGTTGAGTTGGTATAATTCATTGGTTGTAATGCCGGCAAGATCAGCGGCGAGGGCAAGATCAATCTGCTCATTGAGTTCGACAATTTCGTACAATGGTTCGTTACTGACCGGGCGTAATTCGAACTGATACTTATCGGGGTTGCCGAATAATTCTTTCAGGGCGAACAGTTTAGGCACATAGTCCCTGGTTTCCCGGCGGATGCTGGTGAGATGCCAGAAATCGGTTGGCCGATTCTTTCTCTTGTTATAACGGACCGCCGATCGAATTCTACCGGGACCCGCGTTATAGGAAGCCAGCGCCAGTTCCCAGTCGCCATCGAATTGTTTGGCGAGGCTATCCAGGTATCGAATCGCCGCCCGGGTTGATTCGATCATGTCGCGGCGGCCATCGTACCACCAGTTTTGTTTCAAACCGAGGAAGCGTCCGGTCGCTGGTATTATTTGCCAAAGCCCGGAAGCTCTGCCATGCGAGTAGGCGAAAGATTGATATGCGCTCTCGACCACGGGCAGTAATGCCAGTTCAGCGGGCAGATTTTTTCTCTCCAGTTCATCCAGGATAAACGGTAGTATGGGCTCGGCTCTTTGCATCACACGCTCGAGGTAGCCTCGATGATCCAGGTACCATTTTAACTGCACGGCGACGCGTTTATTGTCCACCGAGTGCAGCGACATTCCCTGTTGCAGTCGATACCAGGCATCGGATTGTTTTTCCAGTTCGGCGATTGCCGCTTGCCTGAGCGCTTCGAAAGATGCGCTTGTTTGCGCCATTTTAAATGAAAGATCAGGGCCTGCCGGTTCATCTCTGTAGAGCGCCTGAGGTTTGAACACGACTGCAACCATACTGGTTTCTGCGGCAGTGGCAAGCTGACTGTCAAAGTCGATAAACCCCCTGGGGTCCCGCAACAGGGTTATTTCATTGTAGGTAATAATGGTAATAACAGGTG
>JAPUFZ010000062.1 GCA_027293245.1 Gammaproteobacteria bacterium | reverse complement strand
TCGTGTAAATGATGACCGTGTTAAATTAGCTTAGACTTTGCTGGGAGAGAATACGGAAAATCGATTTTGTCGCCAGGAACCTCCCCCTCCGGCGGGAAGTGGCCGCCGTGTTTGTGATTCCCCGCGGGCTGAATACATTCGGGGTGAATTTACGACTCTTAGAAATTAAACTATTGAATTGATTTCAAAGTTTAACTTTTTATCTTTAACTGTTTCTTATACCTGGATTGATCCTCACAAGTCGGCCACCGCAATCACTTACTTCAGATGATATACTTGCTTTAGGTCGTCTGTATTTGACGGTAAATCATTAGATCACTAACAAGCGAAGGAGAATGTCCCCATGAGTGAACCCGCACCCGAAACAAGTAAACGATTCGAAAACCTTGACTGGACTATGGCACGGACAGTCAGTCTCTCGATATTGGTCGGAATTATGGCGTCTCTCGCCGCAAAAGGGCTGTTAATGGCGATTAATTTCACTGAAAAATTTATTCACCCGATACCTTTGTCTGCGCTGGTGAAAGAACAGGGAATTGCCAACGCGTCACTCAGCTATTGGGATGTGGGCGCACTGGTTGTATTCGGGTTAGTTGTTGGACTACTCACGCATTATTTGATGCCGGGTCGGATGAATCGCGGTTTATCTCATGTGATTGAAGATGTGCATTTTAAACGAGGGCAAACCGGTGTTAAAGAAGGTCTCGCCGTTGGTCTCATATCTGCAGTTTCAATTGGGGCTGGCGCCTCAGTAGGACGTTATGGCCCGGCGGTACACCTTGGTGCGGCTGCGGCCAGTGGTGTGGGTACGTTTTTTAAACTCGAAGATCAGGAAAAGCTGACATTGAGCTGTGCCGGCATTGCCGCAGCGATTGCTGCCTCATTTCTGGCGCCGCTGGCAGCCGTCATTTTTGTTCAGGAGGTAGTGCTAAGACAGTGGCGGCTTTACCAGTTTATTCCTGTTGCTGCGGCTGCGGTCGCGGGCTCGGAATCAGCCAAGCTTCTCGATGTTCATTTCACTATAGCGAGTAATATTATTCCCGATAATGTGCCGCCTTATGAGTTTCTGTTTTTTGGCATAATCGGAGTTTTGTGCGCTGTGGTCGCTATTGCATTTAATCGTGCCTTGCCCAAGGCGGCCGGACTTGTTGCCAAGCATATCAAGATCGATAATCGTTTCAAGCCAGCCATCGGGGGCCTTATCCTCGGAGGCATTGGTTTTGCTTATCCTTCTGTGTTGGGGCTAGGTAGTTATGAAACTCAAATGGCGGTTGCTGGAAATATTGCGTTAAAGCTTTGCCTTATATTACTGGTGTTAAAGTTTGTCGCCACCATCGTGAGCCTGGCATTTGGATTCAATGGTGGTGTATTTGGTCCCGCCTTGTTCATGGGTGCGATGATTGGCGCCTCGGTCGGAATAATCGTTGAAGGCGCCGGTATCCCGATATCCGGTATTTCCCTTTATGCTATTGCTGGAATGGGGGCGACAGTTGCGACGGTAATTGGTGCGGTATTTGCAGCCATCATTGCCCTGATAGAAATGACCGGGAAGCTTTCCCCTGCCTTGCCGTTGTTATTCTCTGTCACATCTGCCTACGTGGTGGTTTATCTGTTTTCTCAAAGCTCCCTGCTGGTCAATCAGCTCAATGGACGCAACCGTAATCCGTTTGATGAAATACACGCAAAAGATAAAAAATATGAAGGGTATCAAACAAAACCCTGAGAGAGAATGCTGAGTGGAACAAGGTGGCCGGCCTTGAACGCAGCCGCAATCCGTAGTCGGCTATTTAAACCGGACAGAGGAGCCGAGTACGGAAACCGGACAGGGCGATCAGGCCGGTTACCCGCCCGGGGTTGATTTGCGTATCGACGCGATGCAAAAGTGTCACCGCTCGCCGGGAGAAATCTTTTGATATTGACTCTTATTGTGGTAACGTCAAAGTCAGGTGGTCGGGAGTTTATTGCCTTTGAGAGATAAGATAAAGTAAATGGTAGTATATGGGAGAAATTCCTCGACTACCGAAGCTCTGAATTTTGCATAGCTTCCAATAGTAGTAAATTAGAAGCCCGGATTGCTTTCTCTTCCGGGGATTCTAAGAAGTGAAATAAGAAGAAGAAAGTTTTACCCGGAGTAGCGTGATTAATATAACCGATCATTCGTTGTATGCGATTGGCACCGATCCGGTTTCTGCTGAGCAGCCTTGTGGGGAGAACGTTCGCTACGAAGCTGATTTCGAACAACTCGAAGCAGAGCTGGCAAAACAGGAATCGTTGGATGCCGAAATTGTCGACTGGAATGTTGTAGTCGATCTGTCTTCGCGTATCATAAAAAATTCTTCCAAAGACCTGCTGGTCGGATCTTACCTGTGTAATGCATTGTTATTGAATGAAGCTTACACGGGGCTTGCCGTTGGTCTGAATATTCTCAACGACATGGTAGAGCAACACTGGGATTGTCTTTTTCCGCCCGCGAAACGAATGCGCGCTCGTCAATCCGCCTTTACCTGGCTGGCCGAGAAAGCCGGTACGTATATTTCGACGAACCCCCCATCTGCTGCCGCCGATGCAGCAGCGGTAATCGAGGCCGCTGCAATGCTAAAACAGCTGGACAGCGCGTTGGTTGATAAAATGGGCGATCAGGCACCGTTGCTAACTGAATTATCGACGCCGTTGAAAAACTACCTGAAAAGCGCCGAAGCCGAAACTGCAAAATCCGAGCAGGCTGCTGCGAAAACGAAGGAAGAACCAGGGGAAGCCGTTGCGGAGTCAGCACCAGTTACTGAGGTCCCGGTCAAAGCAGCGAAGCCAAAACCCGAAGTCGACACATTACCCGAAGCCGGCACGCTCGAATCAGAAGCAGACAGCAAAAAAGTTCTGCGCCAATTGCAATCGACCATCCGCGAACTTGCTTCGTTTTGGATCACGCAGAAACCGTCAGATGCCCGTGCATATCGCCTGACACGACAGGCGGTCTGGATGGTGGTAGAAAATGCGCCACCTGACAACAAGGGTGTAACGCAAATAAACCCGCCCACCCCCGAACGACTCAAATATTTCGAGGCCCAGCAGGAGAAAGCTGATCCGGTTGCGTTGATCCCGGAACTGGAAAAAACCCTGGCAAGATCACCGTTCTGGCTGGACGGACATTTCCAGCTTGTCAAATCGCTGCGAGGACTGGGTAGGGAATACGAGTCGGCAGCGCAAACCGTCATTCGCGAATTAAATTGTTTTCTGACGCGCCTACCGGAAGTCGTTAACTTGTCTTTTGCGGATGAAACAGCGTTTGCTAGCGATCAGACACGCATGTGGCTCGATGCAGAAGTGCTAAACCAGGCTGGCGACGTTGGCTCTGCAGACAGTGCCCGCCTCGAAGGAGAATCCTGGAGCCTGGCCCTGACTGAAGCTAAACAGCTCGCTGCCAGCGTTAAAAACGAACAGGCGCTAACGAT
>JAPUFZ010000061.1 GCA_027293245.1 Gammaproteobacteria bacterium | reverse complement strand
GCACGTCGATGAGCGAGTAAATCTTAAACGGCGACTCTCCATTCTCATCTTCGTAAAATCGCGGGTAAATATTGAAATCTATATCGGCATCCAACTCCTTGCCACCGAGCATCGGTTTTGCACCTCGTCTCGATACGATATGCTTCATCGATATTCCCTTGCTGCGGGTTACCAGCATCAAGGGAAATGATGGTAGAAAATCCTGTCCATAACCTACGATCAGCGGTTCGCGGCCAATGCTGTCGTTGAAATTGACCACCCCAACTCCTTCGGCCTGACGCGCAAGTACTTCAATCGGGGGGAATAAAGCCCCTGCCCGGGTAATATTCGGGTTCGGCCATAACCATTCCATGCCACTGGTGTCGTCCCTGGCAGTAACGTTGCGCAATATGAATTTTTGCATATAGGCGGGCAACGGCTTCGACTCATCCGCAATCGGTTCGTTAGCCGCGATATAGGGTATTGCCAGCACGATCCGACCGGCTGAATCAAAACTGGCGGCCAGGGTTTCATCGCTATTCAGGGTCATTTCGGTTTTTTTCAACGCCGTGTTGACGCCTGGGCTCAGCTTTAACTCTTTTTTCAGGGTCTTTCGGAGGTTTTTAACCGAAGCCAGGCTGGCCTGGTTCTGTGCCATGTCGAATGGCATGGTGAATCCGAATACGCGGGGTCTGTATTTGCCAAGCAATCTTGTGATTTTGGCGAGTACATCACGCGACCAGGGCCAGGCACCAAGGGCTTGTAACGACTTGTCGTCGATAGCAATGATGACGATATCTTCACTGGCCTTTTTATCGGAAGAAAAACTTACGCCGAGGTGATAAGCCTGGTTATCCAATGACTCGAATAACTGTGTTTCTGCAAAGATCAGAAACATCAAGGTGATCATCAGACCGACAAACCAATCGCTTTTCCAGTTAAGTTTTCTCACTCACTACCCAGGATAGATCTATAAAATTCTGTTTTAATCATAAGTTTATAGACTACTCATTAGGAAAAGTCTGATCTGTTTTCGTATTAGGGCAGCCAGGCCCTGCACTTAAACCCGGGTTCAGGACAATGACGATGTTATTTCGGCATCGTGCCCTGTTTCATGACTTCTTCGATTGCCGATTCGAGTATATCGAGGCCCTGATCGACAAGTTCGAAAGGCGCGGTTAAAGGTACCAGTATACGTATGACATTTCGTTCCGGGCCTGCGCTGATCAGTACCAGTCCATTTTTTAACGCGGTTGAAATTATTTCAGCCGCACGGCCACCATCGGGTACTTTAGTTTCCCGATCTTTGCTGATTTCGATCGCATTCATGCAGCCAAGGCCGCGTACATCGCCAACGCATGGCAGGTCTTGCCGCCGGGCCATGGCCTCGAGCCGGTTACCGATTCGTTTACCCAGTTCCAGTCCGCGAGCAAGCAGTCCTTCCGATTCAATTACCTCAAGCACGGCAAGTGCCGCGGCACATCCCAGTGGATTACCACCGAAAGTTCCGCCCAGACCCCCAGGTGGAACGCAATCAACTACCTCCGCCTTGCCGACGACGCCAGATAACGGCAAGCCACCGCCCATGCTTTTACCGATGCAGGTCAGGTCCGGCGCTATGGTAAAATTTTCCATCGCAAACATCTTGCCTGTTCGACCAAATCCGGTTTGAATTTCATCGGCGATGAGGACGATATTATGCCTGTCACATAGTTTCCTGAGGTACTGCAGGAATTCGGCGTTGGCAATGTTAAAACCGCCTTCCCCCTGGACCGGTTCAAAGATGACCGCGCCGATCGAATCCGGATCTGCATCACTGCGAAACAGGGTCTCAATTGCTTTCACCGCCGCATCGTAACTGACACCATGAAATTCATCCGGGAATGGAATGCGGTATATCTCTGCCGGAAATGGTCTGAAACCAATCTTAAATGGTGTCATACGAGCGCTTAGACCCATACCCATGTACGACCGGCCATGATAGCCGTTGGTGAAGGTAATGATTGCCGGCTTTCGCGTGTAGTAGCGCGCTATTTTGATAGCATTTTCGATAGCTTCACCGCCAGAAGAAAAAAACAGGCTCTTTTTATCAAACTGGCCGGGTGCCAGCGCATTTATTCGCTCCGCCAGTTTGATATAACCCTCATACGGAGTGACCTGGAAACAGGTATGAGTCAGGGATTGTAATTGTGCTTCGATTGCCGCTATCACCGCGGGATGGCGGTGACCGGTATTCTGACAACCGATTCCCCCACAAAAATCGATATAGCGATTGCCTTCGGTATCCCAGATTTCAGCGTTCTCAGCCCGGGCGGCGACAAACGTGGAGGCAAAAGCGACAGCCCGCGCAACACTGGCGTCACGTCGTTTGGTTATTTCCAGATTACTTTGCATATTGGAGCCCTGTTAAGCTAATGAAATTGCCGGAAGTATAAAGTACTCATTATTCAATGGAAAATATTGACAGGGCAATTTGGCTGCATGAAAACGAGCTACCTGGAGGAGTTCGAAGGTAAATTCCGCTAGTCGCGTTGGCCTCTTGTGCCGGCTCAAAAAAGCAACCTCGTCCACAATGGGCCGCTGGTTTTGTCCTGGACGCATATCTCTGTGACTCGAGAGATAATTCAATAGCTGTTTTATTGCGCCCTGAAATATAACCTGTATTCTATTGTTTAATCAGCGCTATTCCGTATAATCGCGGGCTGATTTACGGTCGCTGCCAGGATGTCTGGGTTAATCCACTCGCGACTACTAATCCGCACAAATTTAATGAAACAAGTGGCCTTTGGTATGGGTCACCACTGAACAGGAATCATTATGCCTCGAGTAACCTTACCCGACGGTAGCCGCCGTCAATTCGATCATCCCGTTTCTGTATTCGATGTCGCCAGCGATATTGGTGCCGGCCTCGCCAAAGCCGCTATTGGTGGTAAGGTCGATGGCAAGATGGTCGATACCTCTTACCTGATTGACCAGGACGTCGAGTTGAGCATTATTACACCGACTTCTCCGGAAGGTCTGGAAATCATCCGCCATTCTACCGCGCATCTGTTGGCCCAGGCGGTCAAGCAATTGTTTCCGGCGGCCCAGGTAACCATTGGTCCTGTGATCGAGGACGGTTTTTTCTACGACTTTGCCTTCGAGCGGGCATTTACCCCGGAAGATATTGAGGCGATCGAAAAGTGTATGAATGAGTTAGCGCAGCAGGATATCTCGGTTGTGCGAAGCGAAAAGTCACGTGATGAGGCGGTCCAGTTGTTCAAGCAAATGGGTGAAGACTACAAGGCGGAAATTATTAGCGATATCCCGGCCGAAGAGGCATTGTCACTCTATGAACAGGGTGACTTTATCGATCTGTGCCGTGGTACCCACGTGCCCAGCACCGGGCATTTGAAAGCCTTTAAACTGACCAGGCTGGCCGGCGCTTACTGGCGGGGTGATTCGAACAACGAGATGTTGCAACGCATCTATGGCACCGCCTGGGCAAGTAAAAAAGAACTCAAGCAGTATTTGCACCGTTTAGAAGAGGCAGAAAAACGCGATCATCGTAAACTGGGTAAAGCGCTAGACCTGTTCCATACTCAGGAAGAAGCGCCCGGTATGGTGTTCTGGCACCCACGTGGCTGGCAGCTTAACCTGAATGTTCGAAATTACATGCGTGAACAGCTCGGTAAGTGCGGTTACCAGGAAATCAACACGCCACAGATTGTCGATCGAAGTCTGTGGGAAAAGTCTGGCCATTGGGACAAGTTCCATGACCTGATGTTTACCACCGGTTCAGAAAATCGTGATTACGCGATCAAGCCGATGAATTGTCCCTGCCATGTTCAGGTTTATAATCGGGGACTCAAAAGTTATCGGGACCTGCCCCTGCGCCTGGCCGAGTTTGGTTCCTGTCACCGAAACGAGCCTTCGGGTACCTTGCATGGGTTGATGCGGGTACGGAACTTTGTCCAGGATGATGCCCATATCTTCTGTACCGAGGATCAAATCCAGGCGGAAGTATCGTCCTTCATTGATCTGGTGTTCAAGGTTTATAAAGATTTCGGTTTTGAGGATGTAATCGTCGCGCTTTCCACCCGTCCCGAGCAGCGTGTCGGTGAAGACTCATCCTGGGATAAGGCCGAACAGGCTTTGCAGGTCTCTCTCGACGCCAAGGGACTCGACTGGATATTGCAACCGGGGGAGGGTGCGTTTTACGGACCCAAGATTGATTTTTCTCTGAAAGATTGCCTGGGCCGCGTGTGGCAGTGTGGTACGATGCAGGTCGATTTTTCGATGCCCGGCCGACTGGATGCGTACTATATTGCGGAAGATGGTTCGAAGCAGGTGCCGGTCATGTTGCATCGCGCAATACTGGGGTCGATAGAGCGCTTTATAGGAATTTTGATCGAACAGTACGAGGGTAAATTTCCGGTCTGGTTGGCTCCGATTCAGGCGGTAATTTTAAATATTACCGACAAACAGAGCGACTATGCTGAAAAAATTGAAAAAATGATTAAAAACCAGCGAATCAGGGTGATTTCTGACTTGAGAAACGAAAAGATCGGCTATAAAATTCGCGAGCACACTTTGAAGCGTATTCCTTACATGATCGTGGTCGGTGATCGCGAAATGGAAGAGAGTACAATCAGCGTGCGTGACCTGGGAGGTAAAGACCTGGGCGTTATGCAGATTGATGATTTTATCAGTCTTGTCAATGAACAATCCGGTTAATAGACCGGATTAATTTTTGGTTTACGATATTCGGGAGACTATCTAATCGCAGATAACAAACAGAGCCGTCTGAATGATGATATTACGGCGCCTGAGGTCCGGCTTATTGCCGAAGACGGTGAGCAAAAAGGCATCATATCACTGGAAGAAGCAAAAAATTTCGCTGAAGCAGCCAAACTAGACCTGGTTGAACTGGTACCCGATGCTGAACCACCCGTCTGTCGTTTGATGGATTATGGCAAGTACCGATTCCAGCAAAAGAAAAAATTGCACGATCAGCGCAAGAAACAACGCCAGGTCCATATTAAGGAAATCAAGTTTAGACCGGGTACCGAAGAAGGTGATTACCAGGTCAAGCTGAGAAAGTTAACCGAGTTCATCGAGATAGGTGATCGTTGCAAGGTAACAGTGCGTTTCAGGGGTCGAGAAATGGCCCATATGGAACTCGGAACGAAGTTACTCAAGAGAGTGGAAGAAGACATGAAAGAATTCACGACCGTGGATCAGTATCCGCAGTCGGAAGGGCGCCAGATGACGATGTTGCTGGTGCCCAAAAAACGCCAAAATTAATCCGGCAATGTACCCAAAGACGCGTCTCCGGCGTCCAGGGAAAATTAACGTTACATATAACTGGAGTTTAAAATGCCAAAGATGAAGAACAGTAGTGGCGCTGCCAAGCGCTTTAAACCAAATGCCTCGGGCGGATACAAACGCGCGCAATCGCATTTACGTCACATCCTTACCAAGAAAAGCAGCAAGCGCAAGCGCCAGCTTGGTGAATTGCTAAATGTACATGCAAACGACGAAAGCATGGTTCGACGTATGTTACCGTATTCGTAGGGAGTAGTGTCATGCCAAGAGTAAAGAGAGGCGTAGTCGCGCACGCACGCCACAAAAAAATTCTCGATAAAGCCAAAGGTTATCGAGGTGCCCGCAGTAAAATCTTACGCGTTGCAAAACAGGCCGTTACCAAAGCCGGGCAATATGCCTACCGGGACCGTCGTCAACGCAAACGTCAGTTTCGCGCATTGTGGATTGCCCGCATCAATGCAGGCGCCAGGGAAAATGGTATGTCGTACAGTGTTTTCATGAACGGATTGAAGAAAGCGTCGATTGAAATTGATCGAAAAGTACTGTCGGATATTGCAATATTCGACAAACCGGCATTTGCAACACTGATTGAAAAATCCAGGGCAGGTCTTGAAGCAGCTGCAGCTGTCTCTTAAAACAGCCATTATCTCGACAGGGAATCCCTGTCGAGAGTCTTAAAAAAGTGTCTCAAGAACTAGATAGCCTGCTCGAAAAAGCATTACAGGCGATAAACCAGTCGCAAGAACTGGCTTCGCTCGATACGGTTCGTGTCGCTTATCTGGGCAAGAAAGGTGAGATAACCGCAAGACTAAAAATCCTCGGACAAATCCCGGCTGAGCAAAGACCAGCAGCAGGCCAGGCGATTAATGCAATCAAGCTCCAGATACAGACCTCAGTGGAGCAGCGGAAATCGTTAATCAATGAAAATCTTATCAACGATAAACTGTCATCGGAAACGGTTGATATCACTTTGCCGGGCAGGGCCGATAGGTCCGGTGGTCTGCATCCGGTGACCCTGACCATGAACCGGAT
>JAPUFZ010000060.1 GCA_027293245.1 Gammaproteobacteria bacterium | reverse complement strand
ATACCAAGTATCGCCTTCTGCCCCGTCTGGTTAGCGAGGCTAACTCCATCCTGCGACACTCTGTCAACACTAACATCGGTAATTTTAGCAGAACTAATATAGGCATCGCTGGAGACAATCTTGTGATAATGTTCGGTATAGCCAGTCCATAGATTTGTTTCCTGGTTGACCTGTTGCTCCCACAGCACCAAACTACGGGTTCCTACGTGTTTTTCTAACTCGGCCTTTTTCAGTCGTGCAGCGAGCGTGTGCATCTGCCGGCTACGCTCCTTCCTGATCGCCTTTTCGACCTGGTCGGGCATATCAGCTGCTTTCGTGCCCGCACGCCTGGAGTAGCCGAAAATATGCATATGCCCAAATCCGATCGCTTCGATATAGTCCATGGTTTGCTGCCACTCTGCCTCGGTTTCTCCCGGGAACCCTACGATCAGGTCGGTAGTAATATTAAATAGTGATATTTCGTTACGAGCCTTTTCGATAATTTTCGAGAATTCGGCGGTCTTGCAGCGCCTTGCCATGCGCCTTAACACCGTATCACTACCACTTTGAATAGGCAGATGCATGTGCGGCATCAGGCGCGAGTCCTGGAACAGGCGAAAGAAATTGTCAGGCAGATCCCAGGGTTCAACCGATGCCAGACGAATTCTTGGGATCTCGGTACGCTCGAGGATTTCACTCAACAACTGGTAAAGACTGGATCCGGTATCGCTACCGTATCCCCCGACATGAACACCGGTAATCGCGATTTCCTGAACACCCTGACGGTGTATAACCTGAATTTCGTCGATGATTTCGTTAACGCTACGGCTACGCTCCGCACCGCGCGCAATAGTGACTATGCAATAGCTGCAGCGATAACGACAACCGTCCTGTACCTTGATAAAAGCACGATGCCTGCCACGTAAAAATAATGCATTTTCATGCCCGGATTCGTGCTCTGAACCCGGAACACCAAAATGGTCCAGGGTTTCACCAACCAGGTCTTCTTTATTTTTATTGTCAACGACCAGGTCAACACCGAGGTAGCTTTTTACTGCTTCCCGATTCAAGCTGGCATGGCAACCGGTGACAACTAGTTTGGCTCCTGGGTTACTTCGATGCAAGCGGCCTATTTGCTGCCTCGATTTGCGATCAGCCTCGCTGGTAACAGCACAGGAATTGAACACCATGATATCAGCCTCTGAACTGTCAGTAGTGACCTGATGCCCTCGCTTTAGAAACTGACTGGCCCAGGTTTCGAGCTCGGCTTCGTTGAGTCGGCATCCAAGCGCCTGGAAATTAATATTCACCTATGAGTCCGGAAGGGATTTGATCGACACAGAAAAAGACCGTGGATAATAGCAGCAACCAGACAGTAAAAACAAATTCAACAGGCCAGGCCTGATTCGGCAGAAGTTTGCCGACATACTATGGGGGATAGAAGCTAATCAAACAAGATCAGCCTGTGATGATTAGGCGGGTTTGCAATTTGGGTAAAGCAATTGTAGCAGCCGGTTGATGTCACTCTGGTAGAGTCGAGTCGGGAACAGAGACACAGAGCACTAAAAACAGGCAGTTTTAGCTAACGCAGGTGCTGCTGAGCGACGCAACCATTAGTCTATAGTGGACTTCATTGGTATAATACTTTACCGCTAAACCACCTGAACCAGAAAAATTATGCACAGCCTGGGAAATTCAATACGCAAGGGCTGGTATAGTCTTGTGGCTAACCCGGAAACAGCCAGGAGGCAATGGGCCGGCCAATATTGGCAGGATGCCGATGGTTTTAGAAATATATCCTGTGCCAAATGTCCTAAGCTGGATGAAAAACTAAAGATTTGTCGCATACCATTTGGTACACCTTTACGAAAATGCGTGGTGGCAGGTATCGAGGCACATCTACACGAAGCTAAGGGTAAAAATATTCTTGAGCTAGGCTTTGGTCGTTTTTCGCTGGCTAAAAACCTGGTCACACGTAGTGGCGGCATCTGGACAGGTGTCGAGCCCCATCAGCCGAAGGATAAAAAACCTGAAATCGGTCGTGGCGGTTATGGTCATACAGAGGACATACCCTTCGCGGATGAAACATTTGATATGGTGTTTGGTATCCAGACCCTGGAACATTGGGGGCAAAAATGCACCGGTGCGGCTATGGCGCCTTCTGAATATGAGGCTTGTTTCGATGAGATCCTGCGGGTATTAAAACCCGGCGGCACTATTTACCTGGATGCGCCAATCCATTTTCATGGTAATGAAATGTTTATCATGGGCGACATTGAGCGCATAAAAAACCACTTTCCCGGTGATCAGTGGCGTAATTTGGTAGTTGAAAGATGGCGATATGATTATCAACCGCTTGAGCGCTATGCTCCTTACGCAAAACTGTATGAAGAATGGGAGGAGGAAATCACCAGTTATAGTGGTGAGGAAGTCGAAAAAGTTAAGCAGAATCCGATATGGCTACTAACGATTTCCGCAGAAAAGCGAATCCCATAAAACTATTCATTGGGAAATTAATACGCAGTATATGGTGCCTTTATCCTGGTGGAACATAGGTTTTGAGTTTGGATTTTTTCGCAGCATCAACTTCCTGGTAGAGTTTAAAGGTTAAGGATAAGCGGGCATCGACCAGGACTGTAAATTAAGCTATATGAATATATTAATATTTGGATCGGCAGACAGCTCGTTCAACAGCGTTCGCCCAGAAGCAGAAATTTTCATAGAGATGGCTGGCCGGGGCCATAATGTAACCGTTGTAACTCACGCTAATACTGAATATTCAAAAATATTCGAACAGAACGACATCAAGGTCATCGGTCACCACCCAAATCACAAAATAAGCTTTGAATCTATAGCCATAATTCGTGCTGAACTCCGATCTAAGCACTACGATATCGTTCATGCGAGCAATTCGAAAACCATACCCAATGCTGCATTTGCCTGTATAGGCATCCCGGTCAAATTAATCACCTACCGAGGCACAACCGGTGGACTATACAGGCATGATCCGTCTGCCTACTTGACCCATCTACACCCACGAGTTGACGGTATCATTTGTGTCTCTGAGGCAGTTCGAGAAGATGTTATTCAACGCGTATGGAAAAATAAAAACAATGTAGTCGCAATTCATAAAGGGCATAACTTATCCTGGTACAACAAGCCACCGGCAGATCTCAGTGAATTCGGCATTACCAGAGGTGACCTTACTATTATATGCGCGGTAAACGCCCGCCCCAGCAAAGGCATTTCTGTCATGCTGGAAGCATCGAATTATTTGTCAGACATTAGTAACCTGCATCTTTTATTAGTTGGGAAAAATATGGATACCGAGCCTTACGAGAGCCTGATTAAAAACAGCAAAATGTGCGCCAGAATCCATGTTACCGGCTATCGATTCGACGCCCCCGAACTGATACATGCCAGTGACATTTTGGTGCAACCGTCAATCAGCGGGGAAGGATTACCCCGAGCTGTTATGGAAGCAATGGGATACGGAACCCCGGTAGTGATAACCACCACAGGTGGCGGAAAAGAAGTCATTGAAGACGGAGTCACAGGTTTTATAGTGCCAACCAAAGATCCAGAAGCTATCGCCACTAAGGTTCGACAGTTATTTCAAAATCCTGAATTAATTTTGAAAATGTCTAAAAATTGCAAAGAGAAGCTACGAACTGATCTTTCGTCTCATCGTACTGTTACCAGATATATCGAATATTTTGAATCGCTGCTATAAACAAAACCCTTCGATACTCATATTAAAATAATAACCGCTTTATCCAGTCTTATTCCTTTCACTTCAAGACATTTTGATACTTAATCTATGAATCACTATCTGTTTTTTGTCGGGCAGCTTTATGATTTTCCGATCCTGAGACCGCTGCAAGCGGCCATTAGAGCTCGGGGAGACCACGCCGCCTGGTATCTCCACGGCATTGATAAAAACAATTTACGGGCAGACGAAGAGCACTTGTCCACTGTTCCCGAGGTCAAGACCTATAATCCCATCGCTGTTTATGTCCCAACAAATTGGGTGCCCGATTTTTTTCCCGGCGTTAAAGTCGAGATTTTTCATGGTTTGGCCAATGATGCTACCGGCAAAAAAGGGCATTATCGAATACGTGGTTTATTTGACCTCTATTGTACTCATGCCAGGGAAAGCACGCTTATCTTTGAACAGTTGGCGACCAGGTATAAAACATTCCATGTCGTTGAAACCGGTTGGCCCAAGGTGGACCCGCTATTCAAAGACGATGCCATTGACACCAGTGCCTATCTGCCGACAAATGAAAAACCGGTAATACTTTATGCCTCCACGTTCAGCCCTTCACTGAGCACAGCAGCATTATTACCAGAAACAATCGCCCGACTATCAAAAAAAGGAGACTGGCACTGGTTGGTTACCTTACACCCCAAAATGGATGAGGAAATAGTCACCAAATACCGTGCCCTTGCAGGTCCAAATCTACAATTCGTGGAATCAAATCAAGATTTAAAGCCATTACTCAAGGCGGCCGATGCCATGTTATGCGATACCTCATCAATATCATTGGAATTCATGCTACTGGATAAGCCCGTAGTCACCTTACGCACGAAGGTACCTGGCCCGCACGTAATTGACGTACAACAGCCGGATGAGATCGAACAGGCACTAGCTACAGCCTTGAAACGTCCTGCGGAACTAATGCAGAACACCCGTAAGTATATGGATGCCCTTCATTTCTTTCGTGATGGCTGCTCGAGCGAGCGGGTATTAGAAGCGACCGATGAATTCATCAGGCAGTATGCTGACAACCTAAAACCAAAGCCGCTAAACTTGTTTCGCAAATTTCAAATCCGCAAGAGAATGCATTATTATCAATTTCGCTGAGAGTTACGAACTAGTTTGAAATGCAATCAGGTCTGTTGACGCAACGTCCATAGACCAGCATATTTATTGAAGGAGTTTTGGCTGTAAATCATTGCCATCAGAAAACCAACCCGACCATCCAGAAAACCCAGGCGAAGTACATAGATCAAAAAGAAGGTCCAGAGAGAACGTATTAACGCCAGTACAAGTCCTCCTCCTTTCCTGCCACGATCAAAGCGTTTCTGCGCACCCAGCCAGGCATAATGGGCATTTTTATACAAAGCATGTCCGTAATCCCTGTGTGTATAGTGTAATAGACGGCCATGCAACTTGCCTACTTTACCCTGTGGAAGAATAACTGTTTCATGAACCTGATCCTCGCTGAATCTGGCACCCTCTCGGCGAAACAAGCGCAGTGGCGCCCTGCCACTGCGGCCAAAGTCCAGCCGATATCCATAGATGGTAACTGCCCAGGGTAATCGGTAAGCAATACACTCAGGTTGATCATTCAGGGCAAAATCAATATCTCGACGAAGTTCGGGGGTCAGCACCTCATCTGCATCGATAGATAATACCCAGTCACCACTGGTTTTTTCTAACGCGCGTTCTTTTTGAATACCGTAACCAGGCCAGTCAGTCT
>JAPUFZ010000006.1 GCA_027293245.1 Gammaproteobacteria bacterium | reverse complement strand
CAGCCGTGCGAATGCTTAATATTTTTGCGTTCGCCTTCGGCGGGTATTTTTGACTGGTATATTTTAGTTCGCATTTCGGTGATTTCCTGCCGTAGACCTTTGGGTTCCCTGGGGCGGGACAAGACTTCACAGCGCAACTGATCAAACTTGGATTTAAGTTGCGGACTGCCCGCGACATGACGCGCCCGAATCAGTGCCTGGTGTTCCCACGTCCAGGCCTTGTTCGTTTGGTATTGATGGAATGCATTCATTGAAGATACCAACAGGCCCGAAGAGCCCTCAGGCCTCAGTCGTGAATCAATCGCATAAAGTTTCCCTGAACCGGTAACAACACTGATTTTCGAAATAATTTTCTGCGCCAGGCGTGCGAAATACATCGAGTTATCGATGCATTTTGGGCCCCGTGTTATTGCGTTTTCCGGGTTCGAATTGTGCAGGAAAATGACGTCGAGATCGGATTGGTAGTGCATTTCACGTCCGCCCAGTTTGCCATATCCAATGATGCTAAACTCGGCAGTCCGGGTTTTCCCCTGCTCGGTAAACTCTGGCTTTCCGTATTGTTGCTGCATTGTCTTACTGGCGAGTCGGTAAACCGCCTGCAATACGATTTCCGCCAACTCCGACAGGTAAATGCAGACCTCGGTGGTGCGGATTTCTTCGGAAAGTTCGGCGATTGCAATGACAATAGTTTGTTCGCGTTTGAAAAGGCGCAATACATCGAGTTCCAGCTCCGTGTCGCCGCCCACATTGTCGAGCTGGACCTGCAGGTTTTTTTGCAGGTGTTTTCGATTAAATCGATGGGCTGGATCATCCGCCTGGATCAGGCACTCGAGTAACATCGGATAACGCGCAACTTCCTGTGCTATCCATTCACTCTTGTCAAACAGATCGACCAGTTTTACCAGTAAGGCATTATTCAGGTATAACAGCTCGAAATAAACGCTCCGGCCTGCGATCGATGAGAATAAATTGAGCAGACGTTCAAATAGCGCAAGTTGCTGCTCACTCTGGCGGATTTCCCTGAAAATGCCTGGAATCAGGGTGCTGAATCGTTGTTTTGCTCGTGCCGACATAAAGCCCCAGGCTTTCGATCTGAAAAATTCCATGAGTCTGCGATTTATTCCCTCGGGATCCTCAAGGCCGATCGAGGTCATATACTCGATTTGCTGCAACTCGACTTTTTCATCTCCGATTGAATCGCTAATAACCATGGTCGACCGGGGTTCCGATTCGCGCTTGAACAGGTCGGTGAAGTGGGTACTCACCTTTTGCCGATGCTGTTGTAAAAGCTCGCTAAGCGCTTGCCATCGTGGATATCCCATGCTCTGGGCGATACGATTTTGTGAAATCGTATCCTGCGGGCAGGCATGGCTTTGCTCGTCGTTCAACATCTGAATTTTGTTCTCAAGCTGGCGCAAAAATACATAGGCTTCTCGCAAATCTTCAATGGTCTCGGCAGCGACGATATTCTGTTCCTGTAATACATCAAAGCAACGCAGAATCTGAGAACTCTGCAATTGAATGTTGCGACCGCCCTTGAGAATCTGGAATGCCTGCACGAAAAACTCAATTTCCCTGATACCTCCGGTTCCGAGTTTGATATTGTCGCGCATGCTGCGGGATCTGGCCTGCAGGTCTATCTTGTCTTTGAGGACCGCGAGCCCTTCGAAGACCCGATAATCGTGGTATTTTCGATAGACGAATGGCTTCAGGATCGAGGCCAGGTAGTGACGGTCGGATTCACTGCCGGTGATTACACGTGCTTTGACCATTGCATACTGCTCCCATTCGCGTCCGTGCAATTGGTAATAATGCTCGAGTGCAGCGTGGCTAAGCGCGACGGGTCCTGAATCACCCCAGGGTCTTAACCGCAGGTCAACACGATAAACAAAACCATCTTCTGTCGTTTCGTTTAGTAATTGGCTAAATAGCCGGGTGACCCGGGTGAAGAATTCCTGGTGCGACAGGCGTCCATAACCATCTAGTTCACCATCGCCGGCAAAGCAGCATATCAGGTCGATATCGGAAGAGAAATTGAGTTCCCGCCCACCGAGCTTACCCATCGCGATGATGTTCAGTTCGATATTGTTTCCGGCATCGTCCCGTGGTCGACCATGCTTGGCAACCAGGCTGTTATAACTTGCCCCGAGGGCCTTGCGGATCAACAGGTCAGCCAGATCGCTGAGGTGACTCAAAGTCTGTTGCAGCGAATTATTCTCGTTGACATCAAGATAGATGATTTCGATCAATTTTAAATGACGGAAAACACGTAAGCTGCGCTTGATCTGATTTATATCCACACTGTTTTCGCCCGCCGGCAGAACCTGGGATTCGTCGAGGTTGAAATGCTCCAGGCGATGAAGTTGGTGCAAGATCGAAGGTTCGCGACAGAGCTGTCGCAGGGCATAGGAACTGGCAATCGCCAGGTGCTGGATTTTTGCCGGAAAACCGGCGTCGAAGCGACCGTTTTGCGAATTCAGATCGGCCAGTAATTGTTGCCAGTGATAATGGTCATCTTTCAGGAGCGGGTGACTGGACAGGTCAGGAAGCATGTTTATTCTTAATCTAAATATAAATGAGAATAATTATTATTTACATTATCATTTGAGTTTAATAGTATCTGTTCTAGTCTAATTTCTATTTAATCGAGGTAATCCATAATAATGCACAAAATATGCGGACTAGCAGTCTTTTTGCTGTCTGTATCATTATCCACCGGTGTGCCGGCGGCGGAAGTCAATATTTATTCTGCGCGCAAGGAAAATTTGATTAAACCCTTGCTGGATCAGTTTAGCGCGCAAACTGGCATTAAAACCAATTTAATTACCGCCAGTGCCGACAAGTTACTCACACGTATGATCAACGAGGGCCAGAACACACCGGCGGATATTCTTATCACTGTCGATGCAGGCAGGTTGTATCGTGCCATGGAGGCCGATATTTTTCAGCCCATTGAAAGCGAGAAGATCGAGGCGATTGTACCAGCACATCTGCGCGATCCGGATAATTACTGGATTGCTCTGTCAAAGCGTGCGCGGGTCATATTCTATGCGCCGGATCGGGTCGATCCCAATGCGCTTTCGAGTTATGAGAATCTCGCTGACCCACAGTGGAAAAAACGCATCTGTATTCGTGGATCCGGTAACATTTACAATCAGTCGTTAGTCGCATCTATGATTGCAGCCAATGGCAAACAGGCGACGCAGGAATGGGCGCAGGCGTTGGTTGACAATATGGCCCGACCACCTATGGGTGGCGATCGAGATCAAATTAAGGCCGCCGCGGCAGGGCAGTGTGATATCGCCGTCGCGAATACCTATTATTATGCCAAGATGCTGGAAAATAAGAAGGATCAGGCACAGTACCAGGCGGCCAAAAAGATGGCAATTTTCTGGCCTAATCAAGCGGGCCGTGGCGCCCATGTTAATATCAGTGGGGCGGGTATTAGTAAGTATTCCCGCAATCGTGAAAATGCGATTAAATTGCTCGAATTCCTGCTCAGTCCAGAGGCCCAGGACTGGTATGCCAGTGTTAACTACGAGTACCCGGTTAATCCAGAAGTTAAACCGAGCGGACTGCTGGGCTCCTGGGGGGCATTTAAGGCGGATACCCTGAACCTTTCAAAACTGGGTGAGCTGAATGCTGAAGCAGTAAAAACCATGGACAGGGCAGGCTGGAAATAGGACCAGTAGTAAAATCGCAAATGGCCAAATCGAAAATTCGATCTCCTGTCTCCCGGCTCGAAGGCCTTTGGCAACCGGGCATATTGCTGACCGCGCTGGTATTCAGTATTCCAGTTTTAACTATCGCCAGCTTCCTGCTATATCCGAGCGGTGATATCTGGCAACATCTGGTCGATACCGTGTTGGCCGACTACCTGCTCAACTCGGTACTGTTAATGACAGGCGTTGGTCTGGGCACGTTTTCAATGGGCGTCACCTGTGCATGGCTCACCAGCTTGTGCCAGTTTCCCGGTAAGAAATTTTTCATCTGGACCCTGTTATTACCGCTGGCAATGCCGGCCTATATCATTGCCTATACCTATACCGGAATGTTCGATTTTGCGGGGCCGGTACAAACTCAGATTCGAGACTGGACCGGCTGGGAATACGGTGATTACTTTTTTCCAGAAGTACGCTCCCTCGGCGGCGCTATCGCGATGCTGTCACTGGTACTTTACCCATATGTCTACCTGCTCGCTCGCGCCGCATTTATTGAACAGTCGGTCTGTGTTATAGAAGTCAGCCGTACGCTTGGATGTAGCGTATGGGCGAGCTTTTATCGGGTTGCCCTGCCACTGGCACGGCCCGCTATCGTGGCGGGGCTATCTCTGGCGTTGATGGAAACCCTGGCGGATTATGGGACCGTTTCCTATTTCGGCATCGGTGTATTCACCACCGGAATCTTTCGAACCTGGTTTGGCCTGGGCGATAGCGCGGCAGCGGCGAAACTCGCGGCAATCCTGTTGCTATTTGTTTTTAGCCTGGTAGTGATCGAACGTTGGTCACGCCAACGCGCACAATACCACCATACCACCAACCGCTATAGTCAGTTGCCGGTTTACCGACTAACCGGTGCCAGGGCGCTCATCGCCTGTGTTGCCTGTGCCTTACCGCTAATATTTGGATTCATATTACCGGCGTTTCAATTGAGCCTGTGGGCGATTGATACTTACGCTGTTATGATCGACAGCTCTTTTTTCAAACTGGTGCTCCATACCATTCTACTCGGTGTATCGACCGCGCTACTCGCAGTGTTACTGGCCCTGTTTATGGTTTACGGCAGGCGCGTACTGGCGAGTAAGCTGGTTTTTGCCTCGATTCGTGTGGTTGCCATCGGCTACGCGGTCCCGGGTACGATAATCGCCGTGGGGGTAATTATTCCACTGACCTGGTTTGACAATACACTGGATAGTTATATGCGTGAGCATTTTGATGTCTCCACCGGGTTACTGCTAAGTGGCAGTCTGTTTGCACTGATGTTTGCTTACCTGGTTCGTTTCCTCGCGGTATCGATACAATCGGTCGAGTCGGGACTGGTAAAAATAAAACTTTCGATGGATGAAGCAGCGAGATCGCTGGGCCGCAAATCGGCGGATATTCTATTCAATGTTCATCTACCCCTGATGAAGGGTTCGGTGCTAACCGCATTACTCATCGTATTCGTGGATGTAATGAAAGAGTTACCGGCGACATTGATACTGCGGCCATTCAATTTTAATACCCTCGCGGTGCGTGCGTTTGAGCTGGCCTCGGACGAGCGACTGGCTGATTCTTCTACCGCGGCGTTGATGATTGTTGTAGTCGGTTTGTTACCTGTTATTCTATTGAGCAAGAGTATTGCCAGTTCCAGGGCCGGTTCATGACTTTCCAGCTTGAGGTCGAAAATCTGGATGTGCGTTATGACAACTATCAGGTGCTCAACCAGATATCGTTTGCGCTGGAGTCCGCTAAAATCGGGTGTATTTTAGGCCCAAGCGGCTGTGGTAAGACCACGGTGCTAAGGGCTATTGCCGGGTTTGAACCGGCATTTGGCGGCCGCATACTGATCGATCAGATAGAAGTCAGCTCGAGCCATTATTGTATGGCGACGGAAAGACGTAATATTGGCATGATATTCCAGGATTTTGCGTTGTTTCCCCATTTGTCGGTGGCTGATAATATAGGTTTTGGGCTAAAATCCTGGCCTGCTAAGGAACGACAGGAACGGGTTCAGGAACTACTCGCGATGACCGGAATGCCGGCTTATGGGCAGGCCTACCCGCATCAACTATCGGGTGGCCAGCAGCAGCGAGTAGCGCTAGCGCGCGCTATGGCGCCACGACCTGGTCTATTGTTAATGGACGAGCCGTTTTCCAGCATGGACGTCGATTTACGCGAACAACTGGCGCGCGAAGTTCGCGATATACTGAAACAGGAAAATATTACCGCGATCCTGGTCACCCATGACCAACACGAAGCATTTGCATTAGCAGACGAGATATGTGTGATGAACGAAGGCAGAATAGAACAACGGGATAGCGGCTATAATTTATACCATCAGCCCGTGAACAGATTCGTCGCCGATTTTATAGGCCAGGGTGTGATTATTCCGGCGACGGTCGAGAGCCGGCATTCGGTGCGTACCGAGCTGGGTTCTATCGAAGGGAAGCTGCCGCCGCAGCGTGAAAAAGGCGCCCTGGTCGATGTACTAATCCGGCCCGATGACGTGATTCACGATGATGACTCCAGCGAAACGGCAATCGTTGTCGATAAGTCCTTCCGCGGTGCGGATTTCCTGTATTTTCTGCGCATGGATAGTGGCATTGAGGTAATGTGCCTGGCGCCCAGCCATCACAATCACAAAATAAACGAACGAATTGGGATTCGTTTAGACGTCGACCACCTGGTCATATTTGATCGCAGTAATTAACACATGTTAACCAAAATTATCCTTACCCTGCTGGTTATAGTAGGCGCGCTATGGTTCGTGTCTGGTCAGCGAGGCAGGAACAGGCAACAGGTACTGGTGGTCGCCAGTAAAAAGGAACAACATAATCGGCAAATGCTGCAGCGTGGAGCCTATTTGTTTATGCTGGTTATGGCGCTGGCTGCTTTGGTCATGATTTATCTAGAATTTTCAGATAGCTCTACCACGGTGACGGTACACGTCGTAAATACACAAACCGGCGCACGTATCAGCTATCAGGCGCGGCGCGAGGATATTCAGGCCGGCGGTTTTACCACACTGGACGGGCGTAGCGTCTATGTTGCCGGTGTTGAACGCATTGAAGTCGAGGCGCCCTGACTGAAATAGGCTTACTCCGGCCCGGATCCTGGTTATCTCAATCTGGATTTCAAAGCTTCGAGTACAGGTCCGCTATCGGAGGTTTGAATGCTGAGCAACAACCCTTCCTGCCGATAAAAATCTACCAGTGGTGCGGTCTGGTCATTATAAACCTCCAGACGGTTACTGATCACCGCTTCGGTTTCGTCATCGCGCTGTACAATATCTGATCCACACACATCACAGATGCCGTCGACCTTAGGCGGTTTCGATTTGATATTGTAAATTGCACCGCACTGAGTGCAGGTCCTGCGAGTGGTCAAACGATCGATTATCACGTCCCGGGAAATATCCAGTTCGAGCACGCAATCGAGTTTTTCATTGAGTTTTTCGAGCAGGGTCTTTAGCGCCCTGGCCTGTGGAATAGTGCGGGGGAAACCATCCAGCAGGTATCCAATCTTACAATCGTCTTGCTGCAGACGTTGCTCCATGATCCCCATAATCAGCTCATCGGTTACCAGGTTACCCGCTTTCATCGCAGCCTCGGCCTGCTTACCCAGTTCAGTACCTGCTGCGACCGCACCGCGCAAAATGTCGCCGGTGGAAATTTGCACCGAGCCGTCATATTGGGTTAATACTTTCGCTATAGTGCCTTTGCCAGCGCCCGGTGGACCCAACAGGATGATTTTCATACTATCTCCTCAAAGCTATCAATATTGATTGATGAATCGATCTATTGTCCGGTTTTATTTGACTAAGGCAAATTGGAATTCCTAATACGTAGGAGTCTGACAGACTCCTATGGAAGCTCTGATTTAACCTGAAGCTTGCAAATCTAATCAGAGTTTCTCCGGGTATTGTCTCCCTGCAGGGTGACAGTCAGCCTGCGTCGATGTGGGCTGGTCCTATGTTCCCACAGGTAAATGCCCTGCCAGGTGCCCATTGCCAGGCTGCCGGCACTCACCGGTACGCTGATTTCAGTTTGGGTTAATATCGACCGGATGTGTGCCGACATGTCATCGGGCCCTTCCTGATCGTGAAAATAGGCAGGGTCACCATCCTCTACTATCCTGGAAAAATAGTTTTCCAGATCTCTGCGTACATCACTATCTGCATTTTCAGTAAGGATTAACGACGCGCTGGTGTGATGAATGAAGATATGGCATAGGCCGGTATCAATGCCTGATTTTTGAACTAACTGGTCGATATTGGAGCCAATAGCGATGGTCCCGCGCCCCTGGGTCTGGATATTAATCGAGTACTGTTTCATCGAATGCTAACTAGGGAGAAATTAGAGATATCTTCTGTAGCTGATCCGCTTCATTGGTAGCGGGCACCAAAAGGGTCGGCGACAGCCAATCATCGGCGGACTGTGGGTAGTCGAGAGTGAAATGCAATCCGCGGCTCTCCTTGCGCTGCATGGCAGAACGAATAATCAATTCGGCAACCACGACCAGGTTGCGAAGTTCGAGCAAATCCGGCGATACCTTGTAGTTGCCGTAGTAGTCGTTTATCTCCTGTTTTAACAGCTGAGCGCGGTGTAGGGCTCGTTGAAGACGTTTGTCTGTGCGTACGATGCCAACGTAATCCCACATGAATCGGCGCAATTCATCCCAATTGTGCGCGACCACGATATCCTCGTCAGAATCGGTGACCTGTGACTCATCCCAGCGAGGTAATGGTTTAGATTTTACCGCAGGTGAGTGTGATTCAGCTATATGCTCGGCGGCGGAGCGGGCGAATACCAGGCATTCGAGTAGTGAATTACTCGCCATGCGGTTCGCACCGTGTAATCCGGTGTAAGCCACTTCACCGACGGCGTATAGATTTTCGATATCGGTTTGTCCACTGAGATTAGTCATGACGCCACCGCAGGTGTAATGTGCCGCTGGAACCACCGGAATAGGTTCGCTGGTGATGTCGATATCGAGCTCCTTACAGCGTTGATAAATAGTCGGAAAATGAGATTTGATAAAGGCCCGACTCTTATGGCTGATATCCAGATAAACACAGTCGACGCCGAGTCGTTTCATTTCGTGATCAATCGCCCTGGCGACTATATCCCGTGGCGCCAACTCCGCTCGATCATCGAAACGAGACATGAACCTTTCACCATCGGGCAGAATTAACTTGCCGCCTTCACCTCGAACAGCCTCGGAGATAAGAAACGATTTGGCTTCCGGGTGATACAGGCAGGTTGGATGAAACTGGATAAACTCCATGTTTGCCACCCGGCAACCCGCGCGCCAGGCCATGGCAATGCCATCACCGGTCGAACCATCTGGATTGCTGGTATAAAGGTAGACCTTGCTCGCACCGCCAGTGGCCAGCACGACATTTTGTGCGGCAAAAACATCAATATGCTGATCACTGCGATTCAGTGCATACAAACCCTGGCAATGGTTGTTGCGGTGTATCAGGTCGATTGCTATGTGCTGGTCGAAAATCTTTATGTTGGGACGTTCCTGAACGTGTGCATCTAATGTCTGTTGCAGAGCCCTGCCGGTAGCATCAGCCGCGTGTACTACCCGGCGTTTGCTGTGACCCCCTTCGCGGGTTAAATGAAAACCACTGCTGCTTATTTCCTGCCTGTCCTTGGTGAATGGCATGCCCAGGCCGGCCAGCCATTGAATGCTCTGCTTGCCGGCAGCGGCGGTAAATGTCACGACCGCCTGGTCACACAAACCGGCACCGGCAATCATGGTGTCCTCAACGTGCTGTTCGACGCTGTCATCAGGTTCCAGTACAGCCGAGATACCGCCCTGGGCAAAATAGCTCGAATACTGTTCGAGGTTGTTTTTCGCCAGTATTGCTATCGAAATCGTTGAGGGCAGGTGCAAAGCTACCGAGAGGCCGGCTGCCCCTGAGCCGAGGATAACGACGTCAAAGTTAGTTTGTTTACTCATGGTTAATGAAACATTATAACGAGTTAATTGGGGACGTAGCACAGTTTTTATTGGATTAATAATGATGCTCTCGCAAAGGCGCTAGTACGTCCTTGTAGGCCGCGCCTTTGCGAGAGATAGATTTTTATTAAACTTTCCCGTTTAAAAACTGTGCTACGCCCCCAATTAACCTTTTGCTATAATCGGCAGGTGTATGACGTCATGGTATTTACCGGTACCGTCGAGCGGTGAACTTTGATCTGTTCAGTTTTTTAATGCCAGCCGCTTTTTTTAATTAATACAATATGTAAATAATACCAAGGGCTATAAATGGGGACGAATCTGCTTGATGCAGAACTGGTAAAAAGAGTACAGGCGGGAGACAAGGCTGCGTTTGATATTTTAGTGCAGAAATATCAGCATAAGGTAGTGAACTTGATTGCCCGTTTTGTGTCTGACCAGACAGAATGTCACGACATCGCGCAGGATGCCTTTATCAAGGCATACCGTGCGATTGGAAATTTTCGTGGTGATAGCCAGTTCTATACGTGGCTTTACCGCATTGCCGCCAATACCGCGAAGAATCATCTCGCCTCAAGGGCGCGCAAATCGCCGAATTATACGGTTGATGTTGATGACGCGGAGCATTATCAAGGTGAGTCGGGATTAAAGGAAAATACCACCCCTGAAAATCTATTGCTTGCCGATGAGATTGAGAAAACGGTATTCCGGGCAATCGACGATTTACCCGATGACCTCAAGTCGGCGATTACACTGAGAGAGATCGAAGGACTGAGTTATGAAGAAATAGCTGAAGTTATGGATTGTCCTATCGGAACGGTGCGATCGAGAATTTTTCGCGCCAGAGATGCAATTGATAAGGAACTTAGACCCCTGTTAGAGTGACTAATAGAGTACTGATTACAACTGAATTTTTGACTAGAGCATTTTTATGAGCGAACAGCAAGATAAACTATCCCTGTTACTGGATGAATTCGCCGACGATGAACAAAGCAGGCGTATGCTTGACGAAGTCGAAGCTGACGTGAATTTACAGTATCGTCTGCGTCGATATGCGATGATCGGTCAGGTAATGCGCCACGAGTTGCCAAAACATATTGCGTCTGATTTTAGTGCCAACGTGATGGCACAAATCAATTCGATAAGCCATACCGCGAAGCTTGTTGCTGACAGGCGATCTCTGTGGACCTGGTCGAAAATGAAACCTATTGCCGGACTCGCTATTGCTGCTTCGGTAGCCGTGGTATCAATCACGCTATGGCAAACTGTGAATGTGGATCCCGGTTCAGGACCGGGTTCTGAACAGGTGGTCATTGTTGATCAACAAATCGTTGATCAAAATAATGCTGATCAGCAAAAAATTGCGCGCTATGTCAGACTGCCGGTTCAGACCAGTGCGGTGACTGTCGGAATGCGCTGGAAGAATAACAATACTCCTGCGCTGCAGCAAAAGTTGAATGCCTACCTGGTGAACCATACAGAATATTCGAATTCGATACAGGGAATGAGTTTGATTCCACAGGCCAGGGTCGCTGGGTATGACGCACAGCAGTAATCGGACAGCCACGAGATTGAATTCCATATTTCATAAGCTGGTTCTATTCGCAGTCCTGGTGGCAGGTATTGGTCAGGCCTCGGCCGGGCCAGCCATGGACTGGTTAGCAAAAATGTCGGATGCCATGCGTAACCTGAGCTACCAGGGCAATTTCGTCTACATACACGAAAATCAACTCGAAAGTATGTCGATCTTCCATATAAAGAATGAGTCTGGTGAGAAGGAGAGATTGCTTTCACTTAATGGTGAAGCGCGCGAGGTAATCCGAGACGATAAAAATCTGACCTGTATCTGGCCTTCCAGTAAAAAAGTAGTGGTTGATAATTCAAGTCAGAATGCATTTTCGCCGCTGTTTATCCCAGAAGATATTGCCAGGATTGGCAGGCACTATGAGATAAATCTGGCAGGTAAAGACCGGGTTGCGAATCATGATGCTGTGGTGATACGGATTATACCCAGGGACCAGTTTCGATACGGGCTCAAGCTCTGGATAAATGCGAACAATGGCCTGTTACTCAGATCGAATTTGATTAACGAACGTAATGAGGTGGTGGAACAGGTGATGTTCACTAATATCGAATTACTCAGCAAAAGTGAGCAGTCGCAAATGTTCATTTTGCCGGAAATTGACGACAGTTTTTCGATGGTTCGATACCACAGCGGTGCGGCAGTCGAGAATATGGGGGCCGATATGAATTGGCAATTTTCCAATTTACCAGATGGATTCAGGAAGGAATCGGCGGTAAAACGAAAAGTCGGGGAATCCGACCGTTTTGTTCAGCAAATGGTTTTTACCGATGGCCTGGCATCCCTGTCAGTATTTATCGAAAAGCAAACCGCGCAGACGATTCAGGGCGAAACCTCAATGGGTGCGGTTAATGGATTTATTTACCTGCTAAACAATTATTCGGTGACCGCAATTGGTGAAGTGCCTGCAGTCACGGTTAGGCAGGTAGCCGAATCAGTCATTTTTCAAATGCCCTGAATCACCATAAACCTGTAGGATGCCAGTCAAGAAGGCATGTGGAATGATTTTAGGGTCGA